>JBEKZR010000027.1:0-17338 GCA_049509715.1 Occallatibacter sp.
CCGATCAGCAGGCCAGCGATGATGTTGATGCCGGTGATCAGAATCGTGGCCAGCGAATCCCGCTGGTTGAAGCGCGCCGCGCCGTCCATGGCCCCGTAGAACTCGGCCTCGCGGGCGATCGCCTGACGGCGGCGCCGGGCCTCGGCCTCGTCGATCAGCCCGGCGTTCATGTCCGCGTCGATGGCCATCTGTTTGCCCGGCAACGCATCCAAAGTGAAGCGGGCCGTGACCTCGGCGGTGCGCACTGCCCCGTGCGAGACGACCAGGAACTGGATGGCGATCAGGGCCACAAAGATCACGAAGCCGACCACGTAGTTGCCGCCCACCACAAACTGGCCGAAGGCCTCGATGACCTTGCCGGCAGCGCCCGTGCCCTCCTGTCCGTGCAACAGAATGCGGCGGCTGGAGGCGATGTTCAAAGCCAGACGGAAGAGGGTAAGGAGCAGCAGCAGGGTCGGAAAGACGCTCAACTCAACGGCGCGCCGGATCTGCACGGCGGAGAGAAAGACAATGACCGAGGCGGCTATCGACAGAGACAGCAGGAAGTCCAGGCCGGCGGCCGGCAGCGGCACCAGCATGACGAAGATCACGCTGATGGCCACCAGCGGCAGGATGCACTCGCGCAGCCGCTGCAAGATCGACACCGCGGGCAGCGAACCGGCGGCCAGGGCTGTGGTGCTCATTGTGGACCTCCTCTCCAAGGTGGAATGCCGAAGCCAGGCCGCCCGGGCTGAGCGGCCGTCTGGGCCCGCGCCTGTGCGTAAACCGCCGCCTCGCGGGCGCGGCGCTCGCGCAGCTCGGTCTCGACCCTCTGGCGATAGAGATAGGCCAGAATGGCGGCTACGGCGGCATACAGATCGACCGGAATCGGCTGCCCGACCTCGACCGAGCGGTAGAGCGACTGGGCCAGCGGCGGGTTCTCGATGATCGGCACCCCCGCCCAGCGGGCCTCGGCTCTGATCTCCTCGGCCAGCAGGTTGCGGCCCTTGGCCACCACCTTGGGCGCCTCCATGGTGACGAAGTCGAAGCCCAGGGCCACGGCATAGTGGGTGGGATTGGTCAGCACCACGGCGGCCTTGGAGACGTCGACCTTCACCCGGCGGCGGCGCATCTGGCGCTGCAGATTGCGGATACGGCCGCGAATCTGCGGGTTGCCCTCGGTCTCCTTGAACTCGTCGCGCAGATCCTGGCGGCTCATCTTCAGCCGCGACTCGCGGCTCTGCCACTCGACCATGTAGTCGATGGCCGACCAGGCGAAGAGCAGCCATGCGGCGGCCAGCAGCAGGCCGTAGACATCCGAACCCAGCAATTCCAGGCGCGCGGTCGAGAATGGGGGCACGGTCAACTGCCGGGCGATGCGCTGGACGGCAAAGACCGCCAGCAGACCGGCGGGGAGGAGCGATTTGGCCAGCCGCGCGGCGGCGCGCAGCGAGAAGAGGTTCTTGAGGTTGGAGACTGGATTGATACGGTCCGGTTTGAAACCGATGGCCCCGGCATAGAAGCTGACTCCGCCGGTCTGCAGAATACCCGCGCCGAGAGAGGCCGCGGCCACCGCCGCCATCATCACGCCCGGCGGCCCGAGAACGGCGAACGCCAGCCGGCGCAGGGCGTACAGCGTGGGCTCGATCTCGGCCGGCTCCCAGCGGGCAGGATACCCCAGGTCGAGATAGGCGGCAAAGGTTCCTCGCCAAGCGATCAGAAGCCGGCTGCCCAGCATCCCCAGCACGATCACTCCGGCCAGGGTTCCGGCCGCGGATGACAGCTCGCGGCTATGCAGCTGGTCGCCTTCCCTGCGCGCCTTATCGCGCCGGTGCTGAGTTGCCTGTTCGGTGCGCTCTCCTGGCATCGGCTATCCTCCTGCCCCGTGACCGGGCGCGGCAATCAACCGCTCGGCCAGGTCGAGCAGGCCCGCGAAGCGGGCCTCGACGAAGCGCGGCCACAGGGCGAGCGAGCCGGCCAGCAGCGCAAAGCCGGTCAGGGTCTTCATGGGCACGGTCAGCATCATCACCGGCAACTGCGGGCTGAGCTTGCCCAGCAGGGCTACCGCCACCTCGACCAGCATGGTTGCGGCCAGCACCGGCGCGGCCAGCTCGACGGCGGCCAGAAAGACGCCGGCGGCGGCGCGCACGATCTCCAATGCGGAGGTGGGCGCCAGCGCGTAGCTGCCCAGGGGCGCCACGCGGAAGCTGCGCACCATCGAGGCCAGCAGTATCCGGTCCAGGCCGGCCCCGATCACCACCAGCGTGCCCAGCAGTTGAAACAGGTCGCCCAGCAGCGGCGTCTGAATGGCTGAGTTGGGGTCCAGCAGATTCACGAGCGAGAAGCTGAACTGGAGACCGGCGATCTGGCCGGCAAACAGCAGCATCTCATTCAGCAGCGCCAGGGTGAGGCCGTAGACCAGGCCCACGGCCAGCTCGCCCAGCAGCGCGGAGAAGCTGAGCGATATTTGAGCGCTGGGCAGCGCCGCCACCAGCGGAGCCAGCAAAAACGCCACCACGCCCGCAAAGACCGCCTTGGTGCGAAGGGTGAGCGACGTCGAGGAGAAGAAGGGCGCAAAGGCCACCATCCCGCTCACCCGCACCAGGGCCAGCGTCATGGCGCAAAGAAAATTGCTCCACTGCATCTCGTTTCCGTGAGGCATCGGCGTCTTCCTCTCCAGGGCAACTTCAGCTCTAGCCCAGATAACGGTGCAGGTCGGCCAGCAACATGCGGGTATAAGTCGCCAGCCGGCCCAGGAACCAGGGCATGCCCACCAGCAGAATCATGGCGATGGCCCCCAGCCGTGGCACCGAAGTCAGCGACTGCTCCTGCAGGCTGGTCAGGGTCTGAACCAAGCTCAGCACGAAGCTAAGCAGGACCGCGGCAATCAGCAGCGGCGCGGCCAGAATCAAGGCCTCCTTCATCAGTTGGCGCAACAGTTCGGCAACCAGGTCGGGCGTCATAGGGTTCCCTCAAAAGCTCTTCAACAGCGAGTTGGCCAGCAGGTTCCAGCCATCTACCATCACAAACAGCAGAATCTTCAGCGGCGTCGAGACCACCACCGGCGGCAGTTGGAACATGCCGATGGAGGTGGTGATCGCGGCCGTAACCATGTCGATCAACAAGAACGGAAGAAACAACACCGCGCCGATGGCAAACCCGGCCTTCAACTCGGAGAGGATGTAGGCCGGCATTACCACCCGCATGGGCAGGTCGTCCGGCTTGTTGGGGCGCGGAATCTGGCCGGCGGCCGTAAACAGGGCCAGGTCCTTCTCCCGCGCGTAGCGCAGCAGGAAGCGCTTGACCGGCTGGGCTCCGCGGTCGATAGCCTCCCAGCCCGTCACCTGCCCCTGGCGATAGGGCTCAACCGCCTGCTGGTCTACCTGGTTCAGGACCGGGGTCATCAGAAACCAGGTCATCATCAGGGCCAGGCCCATCAGCGTGGGGTTGGAGGGCGCCGTCTGCGTGCCCAGCGCCTGGCGCAGGAAGTGGAAGACCACCAGCAGGCGCACCATCGGCGTCACGGCCATCAGAATCGCGGGCAGCAGAGTAATCAGCGTCAGGACAAGGAGAATCGTCCACGGAGTCGAGTCCGAGGGGTGCAGGCGGGCATTCAGGTCGGGCAACAGCGGCACGGATGCCGGCGCAGCCAGGCTGAGGGCTGCCCAGGAAGCTACCATGAGACCCTCACGGCCGGCCGCGCCGCGACGGGTGGCCTGTTAACGGCCGGCCGCGGCCGCTCATCGAGCGCATAGAAGGCCGGCGCGCCCTCCGGCGAGGTGGCCACCAGGAACCGCCGCCCCTCGGCCTCAACCAGGGCCAGCGACTGGCGCGGAGCCAGCGCGATGCGTTCCAGAAGCTCGAGCCGCGGTGGCGGGCGCCGGGAGCGCCGCAGTCTCTCCAGCAGCCATCCGGCCAGCCCGCCCCCCGGCACAATAGCAAGCGTTGCTCGCGCGTTCCCTTCCTGCTTCATTCCCCTGGCCTCTCTCGCGCTCCTGCTGGTTCAATCCACCGTGCCGGCCCGTTCAGGCCAGCCGGGTTATGCGCACCGCCAACTGCGAATCGACGACCTCGAACTCGCTCCAGGCCAGTTGCACATCACCGGCGGCCAGCAGCATATCTGAGCCCTGGGCCCACTGGGTCTCGATCACCTGGCCCGGCCCCAGAGCCAGCAGGTTGCGCACGCGAAACTCCCGCACCGGCACGGCTACATCCATCTCCACCGGCAGCCGCGCTATCGGCCCGTCGAGCGCAATCAGATCGCCCTCCTCGGGCGGGTGGGGCGAAGGCACCAGCGCCTGTTCCGCGGCAATCTGAGCCGCGCCTGGTTTTTCGCTCTCCTGCGGCAGCTTGCTTGCCGGCGCCGACAGTGGATGTGCGCTTGCCATGTTGCTTAGGAAGCATGCAGAAACGTGACCAGAAGCGGTACAGAAGGATTGGAAAGGGTTAAAGAAGCGCTTCAGCACTCCCCCAACCGTTGCAACCCATGCAATCAGCAGGCAACATCGCTGTTACACTGGAAAGTGACAGAAAACTGCGGTTTATTGACCCAGCCGGGCACGGAACCCGTTTGGAATCGAGGTCGAGGACTATGCCGGAACAGAATGAAAACAAGAGCTTTACTGGAACCAGTCTGCGCCTGAAGGTGGGCCTGGCGGAGATGCTCAAAGGCGGCGTCATCATGGACGTGATGAACGTGGAGCAGGCCCGCATCGCCGAGGAGGCCGGCGCCACATCCGTCATGGCCCTGGAGCGTGTGCCGGCCATGATCCGCGCCGAAGGCGGCGTGGCCCGCATGGCTAAGCCCAGTCTAATAAAGCAGATTATTCAGGCCGTCTCCATTCCCGTGATGGCCAAGGCCCGCATCGGCCACACCGCCGAGGCCCAAATCCTCCAGGAGTTGGGCGTGGACTTCATCGACGAGAGCGAGGTCCTCACCCCCGCCGACGAGGCCCATCACATCGACAAGCACGCCTTCACCACGCCCTTCGTCTGCGGTGCGCGCAATCTGGGCGAGGCCCTGCGGCGCATCGCCGAGGGCGCGGCCATGATTCGCACCAAGGGCGAGGCAGGCACCGGCGACGTGGTCCACGCCGTGCAGCACATGCGCCAGATTACGCACGAGATGCGCGCGCTTACCGTCCTCACCGAGCAGGAGCTCTACGCCGCAACCAAGGATCTCCAGGCTCCCTACGAGTTGGTCCGCATGGTCGCCCAATCCGGCAAGCTGCCCGTGCCCAACTTCTCCGCTGGCGGCATCGCCACCCCGGCCGACGCCGCCCTCATGATGCAACTCGGCGCAGAGGCCATCTTCGTCGGCTCGGGAATCTTCATGAAGGAGCGCGCCACCCCCCTCGATGTCGAGAACTGGACCGAGGGTGACGGCGAGGTTGGCCTTTGCTCCAAAAGCGAGGTGGGCACTCCGCGCAATCCCGATGAGCGCGCCGAGGCCGTCTCCCGCGCCAAGGCCATCGTCATCGCCACCACCCACTACAACGATCCCAAGATTCTGGCCGAGGTCTCCGAGCAGGTCACCGGCACCATGAAGGGCCTCGCCGCCGCTTCCATCGAAGAGAAAGACCAATTGCAGACGAGAGGTTGGTAAATCTGCCGCACCGCAGGTGCCTCGCTATTCGCTCAAATGGGGTTCGCTGCTTCCCGGGTCTAAGAGGCGAGACCTGAGGCACCCGGCAGAGAGGGCCTCAGTCACTGAAAAATCTCCCGTAAGGGGGCGCGTCGAGTCAGCGCAATACATGGAATCGACAATGACAAAACAGGCGCGTTCCCCAACGGAACGCGCCTGTTTTCTATCCTAATTTTCCGCCGGAATCCTTCATTGTTTTGTCGCTGTCATCTGCTGGAGCACTTTAACATCCTTCCATCCGGTCAATATAGGGTATTTCAGGTCACTAAACGTGTATCTCGGGTTATGCAAAATCCATACCTGTTGACTGCGCGCCACCGGCTCCGCCGTCAGAAAGGTATGAGCGTGGCCATCGGATTGGAAGGAAATCCGATTCTCCTTGATTTGTCCCTGCACGGCGTCGTCCATCTGCTGCAGAGAAAGAACGAAACAGCCCTCCCCTGGGAAATAGATCAGCACTCCCCCTCCCGGCTCGTCAGCAATCGCGCTTTGCCCTTCCATGTCCCCCACAACCTTCTTATCGCGCAGCAGCATCGGGGAGACGATGCGCAATTCGTTCGGCCCCGGATCGAGATTCTGATTCCGCGCATTCACGGAGCCAGGGGGAGGCATATGGTCCGTCCACTCACCGGTAACGGTCAAAGCGCCAACTCCAGGTACATCCACGCGTAAACTCTCGCCCGGCTCGAACCAATAAATTTTCTGCTCCGCCTGCGCGAGGTTCCATGGCTGAAAATTCGTTGCGGCGCCCGTGAGAATGGGAAAAGTCATCGTCCGCACGCCAAGTTGAACGCGATTGCCATCACGGCCGAGCAGGTCAATCTGGTAACCCACATTGTTTTCTCCCTGCGCTTTCCAATCAACGCATACCGCCCAGTTTTTATCCACAGTGGAAAGCGGGCAGCGATCAGGATCGCCTGAACCGCGATTCACGGCCAGAATCACCACGCTCCCCTCCGAGTGCGCGCGCACCTTCACTACCGCCAAAGTTGAACCCAGAGCAACAATCCCCATCACCAGCGCCGCAAAGGCAAATCTCGGAATCCTCATGGTCTCCCATCCTTTCTGCCACACTGTTGAAATGCTTCCCCGCTTCGTCTCCCAAACCATCGGATTTAGCTCTTGCTCCATCTCCAGGCTGGCCGCGCGGCGCATCTCCGCGCCGAGGGCGATGTACTCCCTCAACCGAGCCTGGCAGCTCTCGCAATCGCCAACATGCGCCGCCGCCGCCACCGGAATTCTTTCCCCGTCGCACAGTGCGGAGACAAACTCCGCCGCTTCGTTGCAGGTCATAGACCCCTCCTTGCGCCCGCTCGCCAAACTTGCCGCAGAGCCTCCCGCGCCGTAAACAGCCGCGACCGCACCGTTCCTATCGGAATGCTGAGGATTTCCGCCAGCTCTGCGTACGATTGCCCCTCGACCTCGCGCAGCCAAAGCAAGCTGCGCTGCTCCTCTGGCAATCTCCTCAATGCGTCTCCCATTACCGAACAGCTCTCCGCCCGGTCGGCTTCCATCGGTTCTTCCGCCGCCTCAGCGCTGGGTGATTGCCTGCGCCACCACTCAGCCGCCCGGTTTCTGCCCACCCCATAGAGATAGCCGCATAGCGAGCCGCGTTCCGGCTGAAAGCCATTCGGACGGTTCCAAAGCCGGGTATAGGTTTCCTGCGCCACATCCTCGGCCGCCTCGCGGCTGCCAACAATCTGCCGCAGAAACGCCTGCAATCGCGGCGCAGTCTCGCGATAGAACGCGTCAAAGGCCCGTGCGTCTCCGTGGCTGATCTTCTTCCAAACTTCCCGATCGTCCACCCAAGCGCCTCTCTACCTGCATCTTCGGGCTTGCCCGGCAAAAGGTTCAGATTGCCGTTCAGATTTCTCTATTCTCTACTGCTCGCTCATCGGCCGGGTGCCCATCCTTAGCTTTTTTCCAGCGAAGAGCAGGAAGCCATCCCAGTTCGTTCCCCACGCCGAAGGCCTCTGGCCGCACCGCAGGTGCCCGCATTCTCCTCGCCTTCCGGAACCCCGGTCCTACCGTATATGATGGCTGGCTGTATCCCGCATCCGATTTTTGTCCGCAAATACAAAGGAGACCGAATGTCTGATCCAAGTTCTGAAAATCGCGCCAAGCTCAATCGCCGCGAGGCGCTGCTGTTGGCCGCCGCCGGCGGAGTAGGCGCCGCGCTGGCCCGTCCTGCCGCTGCCATGGACAACACCAAGACCGCGGCGCATCAGGAGCCCGGCAATTGTTCCACGCCCAAAACCGCGGTGGCGAAGACCCAATACGGCAAGGTGCGCGGCTTCGTCGATGGGGGCGTCTTCACCTTCAAGGGCGTGCCCTATGGCCAGGACACCGGCGGCGAGAATCGCTGGCTGCCCGCCAAAGCCCCCAAGCCCTGGGACGACGAATACCCCGCCCTGATCTACGGCCCCAACTGCCCCCAGCATCTGCATGACTTTTCGGGGATCGAGCAGTCCTTCATTCAGGATTGGGACGACGGCTACATGGGCGAAGACATGCTCAAGCTGAACATCTGGACGCCCAGCCTGAGCGGCAAGCGCGCGGTGATGGTCTACTTTCACGGCGGCGGCTTCAGCTTCGGCTCCTCCTATGAGCTGCCCTCGCACGAGGGCGCGCAGATGGCCCGCCATCACGATATTGTGCAAGTCTCGGTCAACCACCGCCTCAACATCCTCGGCTTCTTTGACCTCGCCGAGATCGGCGGCCCGGCCTACGCCGATTCAGTCAACGTGGGCATGACGGATCTGGTCGCATCGCTGCAATGGGTCCACGACAACATCGCCAACTTCGGCGGCGACCCGGACCGCGTCATGATCTACGGCCAGTCCGGCGGCGGCTCCAAGGTCACCACGCTGATGGGCATGCCTTCGGCTGCGGGACTCTTCCATCGCGCGTCGGTGCAGTCGGGCGGCGGAGGCAATCCTCCCAGCGCCGAGCAATCCAGAGCCCTGGCCAAGCAGGTGATGATCGAGCTCGGCCTCCAGCCCAACGACCTCGCCAGCCTGCAGAAGATGGATTGGGCCAAGCTGAATGCGGCCGGCAACGCCGCCGTCGCCAAGGTCAACCCGCCGATGAAGCCGGGGATGGGTCCATTCTCGGCTCCGGGCACGCCGCCCCGCGCCGGCTTTGGTCCCACGCTGGATGGCCGCACCATTACCGTGCGCTCCTTCAATGAGGCCGCCCCGGAGATCTCCAAGCACATCCCCATGCTCATGGGCTCGGTCAGCGAAGAGGGCAACCATATGCTCTCCAAACCCACTGAGGCCGAGTGGATGGCCTCGCTCACCCGCCTCTACGGCGAAACCAAGGCAGCCGCCGTTGCGGCCGCATTGAAAAAGGCCCATCCGGAAAAAAGCATCCGCACGCTCTCCTATATGTGCGGCGGCTCCATGCTGAACAGCATCTCCATTCGCAACAACGTCGTGAGAATGTCCAAATTGAAGTGCGACCAGAAAGCTGCGCCCATCTACACGTACTACTTCACCTGGCAGTCGCCCATGCTGGAGGATGCGGGCGCATGGCACACCGCCGAGCTGGCCTTCTGCTTCGACAACACCAAGCGCTGTGAACAGGGCACGGGCAACACGCCCGAGGCGCAGGCGCTGGCCAAGAAGATGGCTACCGCCTGGGCCAACTTCGCCCGCACCGGCAACCCCAGCCAGCCCGGATTGATCTGGGAGCCGACCGACCCGGTCCGCTGCCAGACGATGGTATGGGATAATCACTGCCGCATGGAAGACGATCCCGAAGGCGAGATTCGCAAGATTCTGCTCGGTTAGCGCTGCAGTTGCCGGGCGCCCCATCCTTCGCTTGGCCGGGGACCCCAACGACTCGGGGTCCCCAGCGAGCAATTTCTGTTCGCTGGTGTGAGGGTAAGGTCTCCGTCCGTGGGGTGGCTGGGCGAAGTGTGGGAGACCGTCAATGCTCGTTCTCCGAGCCGAAGGCCTGCCCTGAGCGAAGTCGAAACGGCCTCTGGCCGAACCGCAGGTGAACAGTTGACACTGTAAACCAAATAGTCTACACTGCAAGAATGATCGGCGGGTTCAGGCACAAGGGACTTGAAGAGATTTATCTCACCGGCAAGACCCGCCGGATTGGCCCCGATCATCTCAGGAAGTGCATTCGCATCTTGCAGTTGCTGGAAGTCGCAAGTCAGCCGGAGGAGTTGAACATCGCCGGCTTTCACTTCCACAGCCTGCAAGGCAAACCGAAACGATGGTCGGTACGGGTGACTGGAAATTACCGGATCACCTTCAGCTGGTCGGGTGAAACCGCGTTGGATGTCGATTTCGAGGACTACCATTAGCTGGCTCGAATAGGGAGGACGTTATGGAGAGAAAGAGTGGATTGCCACCCGTTCATCCGGGTGAGATTCTCAAGGAAGACATTCTGCCGTCTGCTGGCCTGTCCGTAACGGCGGCGGCGAAGGCTCTTGGTGTCTCCCGCCAGATGCTTCACGACATCCTGTCGGAGCGCAGACCCCTTTCCGCCGTCATGTGCCTGAAGCTCTCTCGCCTATTGGGCGGCTCACCGGAAGTGTGGATGCGATTGCAGGCAGCTTACGACCTGAAGATGGCTGAACAAGACAAGAAGGTCATGGAACGCGTCGTGCAGATCATGCCTCTTGAGCGAGTTGAAGAACTTCGAGCCTAAGCCCCTGACCGAGTGCCCGGCCGTTGACCCGCCGATAGACGGATGGCGTTCCATCTTACGCTTCGTTTCTGCCGGAGGGTGGAAACCGTCACCGTTCGTTCCCCGATCCGAAGACCTTTGAACTCGCAGGTTACGCCAAGCGCGAAGATACTTCGAGCGGATAAGATTGTCTCTAGCGGCGTCGTTTCCTAAGGAAAGAGCCGTCGAATCAGCCCGGCCAAAGGCGGAGCATTCAGTTGACGAAAACAGAGAAACAACAGCGGCCTCTCAAGGACCCTCTGCTGGACCCCCGCGGTTCGCATCTGGATGACGACTTTCTGGCTCTTTGTGGCGAGCGGAATCGACGCCTGGTTGAGCGCCTCAGGGCCGAAGAGGGTTCGGCGCGCGCGCCAGAGGTCAAACACCTTCCCGGAAAAGACCGCCCCCGCATCGGCGTACTGGCAATCCAGGGCAATTACGCCAGCCATTCGCAAGCTCTGATTGAAGCCGGCGCAGAGCCCGTCGAGGTGCGCAAGCCCAGCGGTCTGGCCGGCCTGGATGGTCTGGTTCTGCCCGGCGGCGAATCGACCACGATTCTGAAATTCCTTGAGAAGCACCGTTTTTTTGAAGTCTTGCAGGAGTTCTGCGGCAGAAAGCCCATTTTCGGCACCTGCGCGGGAGTGATTCTGCTGGCGCGGGAGGTTCGCAATCCGGCGCAGCGCAGCCTGGGCGTACTGGATGCGGTGGTGGAGCGCAATGCCTACGGCCGCCAGATCGACTCGACCATTCTGACGGCCGAGACCGCGCTCGCCGGCGGCCCGCTGGAAATGGTCTTCATTCGCGCTCCGCGCATTGTCGAAACCGGCGCCGGCATAGAAGTGCTGGCTCGCCGCGAGGGCTTCCCGGTGCTGGTTTGCCAGGGGCGCGTCATGGCCGCCACCTTCCATCCCGAGCTTTCAGCCGACCGCCGGGTTCACCGGCTTTTTGTCGAGACCGTGGCTGCTGCGCATACAAAATAAGCGGCCCCCGGCGAGCCATGCCATTCTCTCGCTGCGGACGCCTTGCTGCTTGACACTGCGGAGGTTGAAAAACGCACTTCGCGGTTGGCTATGCCAGATGAAGATGCAGCAACGCGCAGCACCGCTCGCCAAAGGTAGGTACTTCGGGACACTCGAAATATACCTGGCGGTTGAGCGCCATGAGCAACTGCACGGCTTGCAACTGCTCATGGTCCGCCGAGAGCGATGTGCCCTCATGTACGAACTCGTCGGTGAGGTATTCGATCGCGTGGCCCAGAATCTCCAGCGCGCGCCCCGCCCGGGGAGTGATGCGCCGGTGGCGATTAGGTCGTACACGCACAGTGGATACGACCGGTGCAGTGGCCGGAATCGGGAAGCCGGTTAAGGTGGAAGCTGCCATGCTGTTTATCCTCAACCCTGTTCTTCGGCCCATTCGCTGCTCTTTTCAGATGACGAACGTACTGTGTTCCATAACAGAACCCTGGATTATGGCGGACTATTTTGGGAAATGATGTGATGCAGCTCACATGTACTCCCTTCCAGCCACGGATCATCTGAGTCCTGCACACCCTCGGTCGCCTTGACGGGATGAGGCCGAAAACCTAATCTCAAACCAGCATCCTGGTGGATCGGGGCCGTTGGCAATTGCGGTCAAGAGGGTGCAATCCTACAGGATTTTTCAGACTGGGCGGCAATGATCCCCTACTCCTGGCAGTATCTCCCGCTGTTGATGCAAATCCTTGCCGCGTTTGGCCTTGGCCTGGGGATGGTTGCCGCCTCCTGGTTCATTGGGCGGCATCGCGGCTCGGCCACAAAACTGGCCGCATACGAGTGCGGAATCGAGGCCGTGGGCGACGCCCGCGGGCGCTTCAGTGTCCGCTTCTATATGGTGGCCGTCCTGTTCATCCTCTTCGACGTGGAAGCGGTCTTCATGATGCCCTGGGCGGTCATCTACCGCAAGCTGCCTGGAATCACCGGCTCCCGGCTCTTCGGCTTCTGGGAGATGCTGGTCTATCTCGGCTTTGTGGCCGTCGGACTCTACTACATCGTGCGCAAGGGCATCCTGAACTGGAGCCAGGACAAGGCGGACCTCTGAGATGGCCGAGATAAATGCACTTGTCGGCAAGGCCGCTGTGCTAGACGGGCTTCCCGAGCATCCGGCGGTCAAGGCGATCCAGGCCTGGAATCCCGAGGCTCTGGTTGACGCGAAATTCGACCGCGATGAGTTGACGCTGACCATCGCCGCCGAAGAGATTCGCGCCGCGGCTGCCACCGTGCAGGCGGTCGGATACAACTTCTTCGTAGACCTGACTGCGGTCGACTGGTTCCCTTCCTCGCCCCGCTTCCAGTTGAGCTACCACATTTTGTCGCACGCCTATAAAGAGCGCATCCGGCTGCGGGTGCTGCTGGAGGGCGAGAGCCCGTCGCTGGAGTCCATCACGCCGGTCTGGCCCGCGGCCAACTTCTACGAGCGCGAAGTCTTTGACTTGTTCGGCATCCGCTTCGGCGGGCACCCCAATCTGCGCCGCATCCTGATGCCAGACGACTGGGTGGGGCATCCATTGCGCAAGGACTATCCCGTGGAGGGGTACCGCTAAATGAACTCCGGCACGCCCATCCTCGACGTTCCCGCGGCCGAAGGCTCGCGTGATCAGCACATGGTCCTCAATATGGGGCCGCAGCACCCGGCCACGCACGGGGTGTTGCGCCTGGTGCTGGAAATCGACGGCGAAATCATTGTCCGGCTCTATCCTGAGATCGGTTATCTGCACACCGGCATTGAGAAGACCTGCGAGGCCAAGTTTTATCAGCAGGTGGTGCCGCTCACCGACCGCATCGACTACCTGAGCCCGATGGCCAACAACCTCTGTTACTGTCTGGCCGTCGAAAAGCTGCTGGCGCTCGAAATTCCCGGGAAGGCCCAGTGGATCAGGGTTCTCTTATCCGAGCTGACCCGCCTGAACTCCCATCTCGTATGGCTGGGCACCCACGCTATGGATATTGGCGCGCTGACCGTCTTTCTCTACACCTTCCGCGAGCGCGAGGATATTCTCAGGCTCTTTGAGGCTGTCTCCGGCCAGCGGATGATGACCAGCTACTTCCGCATCGGCGGCCTTGCGCTGGAGCCGCCGCTGGACTTTTTCCACCGCGTGGAGACATTCATCCACAGCTTCCCGGAAAAAATCGACGAGTATTCAAACCTGCTCACCGGCAATCCAATCTTCAAGAATCGCTTGAAGGGTGTGGGCTATTTGTCGGCAGCGGACGCAATTGCGCTGGGCGTGACCGGCCCGCCGATGCGCGCCTCGGGCGTGGATTTCGACCTGCGCCGCGACATGCCTTACTCCGGCTATGAAAAGTTCCAGTTCAGGGTTCCCGTCTCGAGCGATGGCGATTGCTGGGCTCGATATCTGGTCCGGCTGGAAGAGATGCGCGAGAGCGTCAGGATCATTCAGCAGGCGCTGGACGGAATGCCCGAAGGGCCGATTAAGGCCGACGCTCCCAGGATTGTGCTGCCCGACCGCGAGAAGATGAAGACCCAGATGGAGGCGCTGATCCATCATTTCAAGATCGTCACCGAAGGGTTTGCGGTTCCGGCCGGCGAGGTTTATCAGGGAATTGAATCGCCGCGCGGGCAGATGGGCTACTATGTGGTCTCGGACGGCACGGCCAAGCCCTACCGCGTCCACATGCGCAATCCGACCTTCGCCACCTTGCAGGCGCTGGAGACCATGTGCAAGGGGCGAATGCTGGCCGACGTGGTGGCCGTCGTCGGATCCATCGATATTGTGTTGGGAGAGATCGACAGATGAAAAGGGGGAGATAGTGGTTGATTACGCGAAGCTTGCGGGTAAAGCGAAAGTGAAACAGGATGAAGACAAACTGGCTGTCGACCGGCATAGAAAACTGAGGGCGGACCCGTGCGCCTTCTTTGAAAGAGTGAGCGGGCATCTCGTGGAGGAGATGAAGAAGGCCAATGTGGAACTCCGCAAGAGGAGAGCTGCCGTTCTTGGCCAGAATCATTTGCCCAACTTCGTAAACGAGATTTTTCTTACCTACGGAACAGATACGCTCTGCAGAGTGGGACTCGGGATCATAGGAGGTGGATGTAGAGTCACGGCCGTAATCAGCGGCCCGCCGAACGGATATGTAATCTCGCGGAAGGAATATCTTTGCGACCAGGATGCGGCCTGCCAGGAAGTGCGTCCTGCCGGAAGACTGGTCGTCGCATGCCGTCCCAACGAAATTGCAGTAGATATCATTTCGGGGATTCTCGTTGGCAAATTCGATTGAGCTTGGCCGGACTGCCTCCGTTGAGTTGTGGGTTTTTCTCGCTTCCCTGCTCCGCGGCCACACCGTGGTGCACGGGTTGAACGGCGACCGGCAGGCAACGGTCGAGCAGGGCGAGGAAGAGATGGATTGGTCAGCCAAAGCGTGGGCGCGGGAGTTGTGCGATGAGCGATGAAACCATGCCCCTCTTTTCGCCTCAGCTGGCGGCGCGGTTTGACGCGCTGGTCCAGAAGTACCCGGTGCGGCGTTCGGCGCTGGTTCCCATGCTCCTCTACGCCCAGGACGAGATCGGCTATCTCTCCGATGCGGTCGTCGCCGAAGTGGCCGAACGCATCGGCATCACCGAGCTCGAAGTCCGCAACGTGGCGACTTATTACTCGATGCTTCGCTTCAAGCCGGTAGGTAAATACAACGTGCAGGTTTGCACCAACATCAGTTGCATGTTGCGCGGAGCCTACGACCTCTACGAGCGTTTCCATGAGGAGTTGGGCATTGGCCCCAACGGCGTCACGCCGGACGGCCTCTTCTCGCTGGAAGAAGTCGAGTGCATCGGGGCCTGCTCGTGGGCGCCCTCCATTCAGGTGAACTACGAGTTCCACGACGGGCTGACGCCCGAGCATGTGCCCGGCATCCTGGCCGGCTATAGACAACTAGAAAGTAAGGCCGCTCTACCTCAACTGGTCTCCCATCCCGATGAGGTCAAGATCGTCTCCCGCCGTTTTGGGCTGGGCGCGGCAAAGATCGACCGTTATCTCGAACTCGGCGGCTACGCAGCCGCAAAAAAGTGCCTGGAACAAGGTCCCGACTGGATCATCAACGAGATGAAGGCCGGTAACCTGCGCGGGCGTGGCGGCGCGGGCTTTTCCGCGGGGCTCAAGTGGTCGTTCGTGCCCAAAAAATCGGCCAAGCCGAAATATGTGTTGGTCAACGGCGACGAGAGCGAGCCCGGAACCTGCAAGGATCACCTGATCTTTCTGCACGACCCTCATGCGGTCATCGAGGGCACGATCATTGCCGGCCTCGCCATCGGCGCCAAGGTGGGTTTCATTTATCTGCGCGGCGAATACCGCTATCTGCTGGAGATCATGGAGAAGGCCGTGACCGATGCCTACGCCCGCGGCTTTCTGGGCAAGAACATCTTCGGCTCCGAAACCGAGTTCCAGATCATCACCCATACCGGCGCGGGGGCCTATGAAGTAGGCGAAGAGTCGGCGCTGATGGAGTCGCTCGAAGGCAAACGGGGGATTCCGCGCATCAAGCCGCCCTACCCTGCCGTCGTCGGCCTCTACGGCGGTCCCACGATCATCAACAACGCCGAAACCATCGCCACCGTGCCACACGTGATAGCGATGGGCGGCTCGGCCTACGCGGCAGTGGGCTCTCCGCGCAACGGCGGCACGCGCCTGTTCTCCATCAGCGGCCATGTGGAGCGCCCTGGCGTCTATGAGTTGCCCATGGGCTACAACCTGAAGAAGATGATCTACGAGGTGGCCGGCGGCATTCGCGGCGGGCGCAAGTTGAAGGCCGTTATCCCCGGAGGTTCTTCGACGCCGGTGCTGCTGCCCGAGGAAATCGACATCGGCATGGACTTCGATCAGGTGGGTAAGTCCGGCTCCATGCTGGGCTCGGCCGGCATGGTGGTGATCGACGATGCTACCTGCATGGTCGAATTCGCGCTACGCACGATCAGCTTCTATCAGCATGAGAGCTGCGGCTGGTGCATTCCCTGCCGCGAAGGCACGGACTGGTTGAAGAAGTCGCTCACCCGCTTCCACGCCGGATTCGGCACGGCCAAGGACATCGACAACATTCAATATCTGGCCGAAAACATGCTGGGCCGGACTTTCTGCCCGCTGGGCGACGCGGCGGCCATGCCCACGCTGGCTTTTGTCAAGAAATTCCGTAAGGAGTTTGAGGACCATTTGAACGGCAAGCCCTGCCCGTTAGCAAGACACGTGGATTTGGTGGTGGTGTAGAGGGCTCTGGAGACGAATGGCAGACGTAACCTTCACAGTCGATGGCAAGAAGCTGACCGCTTCCGCGGGGATGCTGCTGATCGACGCCTGCCGCAAGGCGGGCATCGAGATTCCGGCCTTCTGCTACTACCCTGGTCTCTCCTTGCAGGCAGCCTGCCGCATGTGCGTGGTGCGCCAAGAGACAGTCCCCAAGCTGCAAACGGCCTGCACCACCACCGTCGCCGAGGGCCAGGTTTTTATCACGGAATCCGAGGAAATCGCCCAGGCGCGCAAGGCCACCATCGAATTGCTGCTCGGCAACCATCCCCTCGACTGCCCGGTCTGCGATGCCGGCGGCGAGTGCGAGCTGCAGGACATGACCTTCAAATACGGCGCGGGCGAGAGCCTGTACGCCGAGGCCAAGGAGCATCGCGAGGAACAGAAGTGGTCGCCGGCCGTCTATTTTGACCGCCCGCGCTGCATTCTCTGTTACCGCTGCATCCGCGTCTGTGGCGAGGGCATGGACGTGTGGGCGCTGGGCGTGCAGAACCGCGGCGTCCATTCGACGATTGTCCCCAACGGCGGCGGCCATCTGGACTGCGAGCAGTGCGGCATGTGCATCGACATCTGCCCGGTGGGCGCGCTGACCTCGGGCAGCTATCGCTACAAGACGAGACCGTGGGAGATGAACCACGTCTCGACGGTCTGCACACATTGCGCGGACGGCTGCAAGGTGACGCTGGGCGTGCGTCAGACCAATGATGGCTCGGAGATCGTCCGCGCCGACAATCGTGACAAGAGCG
>JBEKZR010000270.1:0-5378 GCA_049509715.1 Occallatibacter sp.
GACTGGTCGGCGTTCAGTACGTCGAGCGGCGCCATGGTGCCGATCTCCAACTGCTTTCGGTTGTCGCTCGCCACCTTGCTGCTCTGTTCCAGCGCGCGCTCCTTGGACTGCACATTCTCATAGGCCTGCACCAGGCCCCAATAGATGTTTTCAATCTGGTTGACCGTGTACAGAATCTGTTGCCTGAACGAAGAGTCTGTAATCCGGCGGTTGTCGATGGCCTGGTACATGAAGCGCTTGTTCACCCAGATGCCGGCGCCCTGCAGCAGGTGCTGCGTCACCTTGGCATTGAAAGTGGAACTCAACTGCGGGCTATAGTCGCTGAAGGGGTTGTTGGTCGTGATGCGTTGGTTGTTAAACGACGCGGTCAGCGCGGTTCCGGTCACAAAACCCTGGTTGTACGTGAAGTTGTATTGGTTAGTATTGGTGGTCAATGAGGACAATCCGCCGGAGAACAGCGTATTGGACTGCGGCGCAGTGGCCCGCTCCAACTGAGCGGTGCCGGTGACTGAAGGATCGAGGTTCTCCGGGGCAGGGCCGGCGCCTTGGGTGGTCTGCACCAGGCCGGCAACTCCCGAGGCCCCGCCGCCGGAGCCTACGCTCGTGCCGCCCGGACCGCCCCCGGCGGTTACCGTGGAGGAGGAACCGGTCAGCGTGTTGCTGACCACGCCCGTGCTCACGCCCAGCGGCACCTGTCCGGCGCGCGAACGCAGTATATCGGTGTCCGCAATGTCCAGGTTGTAGCGGGCGATGGCAATGTCGTAGTTGTTCTCCAGCGCCAGCGCCAGCGCGTCGGAAAGGCTCAGGTAAATCTTGCCCTCCTTCACCAGGTCGCCCAGGCGCACGGAATTCGCAAAGCTGGCCTTGGGTATGGTTGTGGGCCGGTACGCGCTGATCGGGTCGCCTATCATCCGGCCCGCGGGCTTCGAAAAATCGCGCGCGGACGAACGCAGGTTCAACGGCTCCGTCAGCACGGGCGCCGGCGCCGCTGGCAACGCGGACGCGGCTTTGTCCTCGGCTTTAGTGCCGGCCCCAATCTGCTGGGCAAATCCTGTAGGCACTCCCAACGTCAATGTCAGCACCGCCGCCGCTATCGCGCGCAGCCCTTTGCCTGCCTGCCCGCGAACTTTGCGCGCGGCCTTCTCCTGCTGCTCAAACACACGTTTACCGTACAGATGCATGGTTCCTCTCCACTGATTGCTGAGGCATGTGGGGTGCCATTCTTCAAGACGCCCGGAGAGCCTCTCCGGACGCAATTTTGTGACTCGCTAGGACGATTTTCGCTTCCAGCCCACTCTTCAGGCTCCTCTGGCAATACGTGCGCGGCGCCCGGCTGGTTCCCGTACGTTCGTTTCCTGCATCCCGATCTTCACCATTCCTGGCCTCCTGACCGCCGGCGCACGAGGAAAGCTGAGTATATCCCATGCGCACTCTCCGCTTAGGCGGCCGTCGCTGTCGGGTAACCTGTGATCTGGGGGCCTGTGACTGATTTCGCCCAACCCGTTCCCAACCCGCAAACCTGGAAGCTCACCCTGGCCTACGATGGCACGGACTTCCGGGGCTGGCAGGTGCAGCCCGGAGAACTCACCATCCAGGGAGAGCTCCAGGCGGCTCTGCGCCGCGTTACCGGCGAATCCCCCCTGCCCCAAGGCTCAGGACGCACCGACGCCGGCGTACACGCCCTCGGCCAGGTGGCCAGCTTTTCGTTGCAGGCCCCCATTCCCCCTGGAAACCTGCAACGCGCCCTCAACCGGACTCTTCCTCCTGCGATACGAATCATCGAGTCGAGGACAGTACGAAGTACCTTCCATGCGCGCCACTCGGCGGTGGCCAAGACCTATGAGTATCGCGTTTTCCGTGAACCGCTTTGCCCCCCTTTTCTGGCCCGCTATGTCTTCGCCTGCCCCTGGCCAATGGACGTGGAAGCCCTGCAAAGGTCAGCTCGGCTATTTGAAGGCCAGCACGACTTCCTCAGCTTTGCCGCCACCGATCCTGACCTGGCCAGCCGCAGCCTCGATTCCGACCCGGAACTCGACCAAAATGTAAAAGCGCCCACGGCGCAGCCGCCAAAGCCGCCAGCCGTGCGAACCATCTTCTCCTCGGCGTGGGAGTGGCAGAAGACCCCAGCTGGCGATCTCCTGGTCTACCGCGTACGTGGCAACGGCTTTCTGCACCACATGGTCCGCAACCTGGTGGGAACCATGCTCGATGTGGGCCGCGGCCATCTCAACATCGAAGAGATTCCCGCAATCATCGCCGCCCGCTCCCGCGCCGCCGCTGGCCCCACCGCTCCGGCCCGAGGGCTGTTCCTGCATTCGGTGGAGTACCCGCTCGCCGAAGATTCGCCCATCGGCGACTGATTTACCACTGGCAGAACCCGCACTCCGCCCTCGCGCACACCGCCCCTGCTACCCTGAAACAGTCTCCATGTCGCTCGATAGCCGCAACTCGGCCTTCTCCCGCGTAACGGCGCTCGCCGCGCAGCAACCGGTCCACGCCGCCTTCGCCTGGCTGCACGGAAATCCAAAGCGGATGATGGACTGGCAGGCGCAGTTGGTGGCCATTCCCGCGCCGCCCTTCGGCGAACAGGCCCGCTCCGAGTGGCTCGAGGCCCGCTTCTCCGAGGCCGGTCTCACCCGGGTGCATACCGACGCCGCCGGCAACGTCTGCGCATTCCTGTCTGCCGCAAAGCTGCCGCCCGAAAGCACCGGCCCCGTCGTCGTTCTCTCGGCTCACCTCGATACCGTCTTTCCCGCCGGCATGCCGCTCAACCCGGTCGTGGACGGCGACCGCCTGGAAGCGCCCGGTGCTTGCGACAACGGCGCCGGAGTCGTGGGAATGTTGGCCATCGCTCATGCGCTGGTTCAGGCCAAGGCCGAACTCCCCGCGCCGCTCATCTTTCTCGGCAATGTGGGCGAAGAGGGCGAAGGCGACCTGCGCGGCGTGCGCCACTTCTACAGCCAGAGCCCGCTCGCCGGCCGCATCGCCGCCCATATTGTTCTGGATGGCCCCGGCGCGGACTCGGCCGTGACCCAGGCCCTCGGCAGCCGCCGTTTCCAAGTCACAATCACCGGCCCCGGCGGACACAGCTTTACTGACGCAGGCACTCCCAACCCTATCGCTGCGCTGGCTTCCGCGCTGGCCGTCTTAGCCCGGACCCCGCTGCCGGAAGAGCCTCGTACCATCCTCAACCTGGGCACCATTCATGGCGGCACCAGCGTTAACTCGATCCCCGAAAGCGCCCAGGCCTCCATCGACTTCCGCTCCACCACTCCCGAGCAGCTTCTCAGCCTCGAAGTCGCGCTGCGCCGCGCCGTCGAAGATGCAGTCGAGCACCGTAACGCACAGGCAAAATCCAATGCCGCGTACAACCGGGGCCTGCTGGCCTACACCATCGGCAAGATCGGCGACCGCCCCGCCGCGCAGTTGCCCGCCGACTCCCCTCTGCTCGAAACCCTCCGCGCCGTCGACCGCCATCTGGGCCTGCGCACCGACCTCCGCCTGGGCTCGACCGATGCTAATATCCCGCTCTCGCTGGGCGTTCCCGCTTTGTCCATCGGCGCGGGCGGCGAGGGCGGAGGCGCGCATACACAGGCCGAGTGGTATTCCGCCCGGGATCGCGAAGCGGGCCTGCGCCGGGTGCTGCTGCTGACCCTGGCCATGATCGAATGGGCCGCCGGACAGTAGTTCGCTACTCTCCGCCCATGCGCGTCTTTTCTGCCCTGCTCGCCGCGGCCCCTCTGCGACTCTTTCCGCGCGCCAACGTCTATATCCATGGAACGGCTCTTTTGCGGAGCCTAAGGCGTTGGGCTCAAAGAGCCACCCGGCCTGACGGGTTTGCCCGCTACTGGCTATACTGTTATTTGCTGCATTCAACATTGCCAGCCGCAAGGTTGGACACCGGATGAGGTCATCGAATCTATGAAATCGCTCTTCGAACGGCTACGTTCGCGCCGTCTCGCTTCCACATTTGTCTTGCTTGCCACCCTCTCGGCCGCCATTGTGGCCGGTTCCTTTGCCGCTCACGGGGTCCGCGGGCAGGAGAAGCAGAACGACAGCGCAGATGCCACTCCCCTCAAAGTCGTCAATTCCTCCGTTCCGCCCAATGAGTTTGTCAAAATCGCCCGCCAGGTAGGGCCTGCCGTGGTGAACATCAACACCCGCACCCTCCCCAAGCAGGCTGAAAACAAGGGCCGCCGCAATTTCCGCGGCCGCGTTCAGCCCAATCCCCAGAATCCCGGCGATGATGACCAGGATCAGCAGCAGGGACAGGACAACTTCCAGGACTTCTTCAACCGCTTCTTCGGTGGCCAGGTGCCTGGTTTCAACGGCCAGATTCCCATGCCTTTCGGAGGCGACGAGGGCGGCGGAGTCCGCGAGTCTCTCGGCTCCGGTTTCATTGTCGATCCCAAGGGCTACATCATCACCAACTACCACGTGGTCGAGAAGGCCGACAAGATTTTTGTCAAGCTTTCCACTGACCCCGACAATCAGGATGATGGCCGCCCGGCGCGCGTCATCGGCACCGACAAGGCCACCGATCTGGCGGTCATCAAGATCGACACCAGCACCCCGCTGCCCACCGTAAAAATGGGCAACTCCGACAACGCTCAGGTGGGCGATTGGGTCGAGGCCATCGGCAGTCCCTTCGCGCTCTCGCAGACCGTCACCGCCGGCATCATCTCCGCCAAGAACCGCACCATCGAGCCCGGCGCCGGCGGCGAGTTCCAGCACTTCATCCAGACTGACGCCGCCATCAACCCCGGCAACTCCGGAGGCCCGTTGCTCAACATGAACGGTGAGGTCGTCGGCGTCAACACCGCCATTTTCACGCAATCGAATGGCTATCAGGGCATCGGTTTCGCCATGCCCTCCAACACCGTGGTCGAGGTTTATAACGACCTCATCGGCCCCAGCCACAAGAAAATCCGCGGCTCTATCGGCATCCGCTTCAATCAGGGGCTCTCGGGCGCCGTCAACCGCGTCTACGGCTTCAAGAACGGCGTGCTGGTGCAGTCCACCCAGCCTGGCGGTCCGGCGGAGAAAGCTGGACTAAAGCCGGGCGACATCATCACGACCGTCGATGGCCGCACCATCAAGGACGGTGACGATCTGGTCAACGAAATCACCAGCCGCCGGCCGGGCTCGACCATCCGCCTGGGTTACCTGCGCGACGGCAAGCAGGCTGACACCACGGTCACCATCGGCGACCTCGACAAGGTCTTCGCCGGCCAGGGCGACCAGCAGGCCGGGGTTGGCTCAGAGGACAGAGGCGATGTAGGCGAAACCAAGCTGGGCATCGTGGTCCGCGAAGCCTCGCCGGCCATCACGGCCAAAATCCACACCCCCGGCGTGGTCATTCAGTCGGTCCGCTCCGG
>JBEKZR010000271.1:0-5375 GCA_049509715.1 Occallatibacter sp.
ACCTTCGACGTGCTCACCGGCGACGAGAACTCCGACGAGAACATCTCCATCGAGAAGCTGACCAGCGAAGAGGACATCAGCCCCATCATCCGGCTGGTGGACACCACCATCTTCACCGCTCTCGAACGCCGCGCCTCAGACATCCACATCGAGACCAATGATGACTCGGTGGTGGTCAAGTACCGCATCGACGGTGTGCTGCAGCCGGCCATGGCTCCCATCGCCCGCGAACACCACACCACCATCCTCAGCCGCATCAAGATCATGAGCGAGCTGGACATCGCCGAGCGCCGCGTGCCTCAGGACGGCCGCTTCCGGGTCCGCTATAAGAACCGGCTGATCGACTTCCGCGTCTCCATCATGCCCACCATCCACGGAGAAAACGCCGTGCTGCGCGTGCTGGACAAGGAGTCGATGAGCGAGAAGTTCAAGAAGCTGACGCTGGATGTCGTTGGCTTTGCCGATGAGGACCTGAAGCGCTTCCGCCGCTATATCCGCGAGCCCTACGGCATGGTGCTGGTCACCGGCCCCACCGGCTCCGGCAAAACCACCACCCTCTACGCCGCCCTGAACGAGATCAAGAGCGACGAGGACAAGATCATCACCATCGAGGACCCGGTGGAGTACCAGATTCGCGGCATCACCCAGATTCCGGTCAACGAGAAGAAGGGCCTCACCTTTGCCCGCGGCCTGCGCTCCATCCTCCGCCACGACCCGGACAAGATTCTGGTGGGCGAAATCCGCGACCAGGAGACGGCGCAGATCGCCATCAACTCCGCCCTCACCGGTCACCTGGTCTTTACCACCGTCCACGCCAACAACGTGGTGGACGTGCTGGGCCGCTTCCTCAACATGGGCGTGGAGGCTTACAACTTCGTCTCCGCGCTCAACTGCATCCTGGCCCAGCGGCTGGTGCGCACCAACTGCGAGTATTGCGCGCGCACGGTCTACTATGACGACGACGCGCTGAGAGCCAACGGCATGGACCCCGCCGATTGGCACGGCTTCGGCTTTCGCGAGAGTCCGGGGTGCATGGAGTGCGGCGGCACCGGCTACCGCGGCCGTACCGCCATCCATGAGCTGCTGGACTTGACCGACCCCATCCGCGAAATCATTTTGGAAAAGAAACCCACCTCCGAAATTCGCAAGCTGGCCCAGAAGGAGGGGATGAGCTTTCTGCGCGAATCGGCGCTGGAGCGCGTGCGCCGTGGCATTACGACCATCAAGGAGATCAACAAGGTTACGTTCATCGAGGCATCCCGTTAGTGAATTCGATCCTGAGCAAGGCCAAACTCGGTTCCCAGCCCGGAGCGCGTCCGCCCGCGGCGGTGGAGCTTTCGCCCCAGGGAGTGCTGGCCGCAGCCCGCCACGGCGGACCGGGGCCGGGCCAGGCGCCGGTGTATGCCTTTGAGCCTTTGCCGCCCGGTTTTTTTGTGCCCGGAATCGGCGAGCCTAACCTGCGCGCGCCGGAGGCCATAGCTGCCGCGATTCGCTCCGCCCTCGGCCAAGTTTCGCCGCGCACTCGTGCCGTCACCGTGGTGCTGCCCGACACGGTGGTCCGCGTTTTCGTGCTGGACTTCGACTCCCTGCCCGGACGGGCTGCCGAAGCCTACTCCGTGCTGCGCTTCCGTCTGCGCAAGATGATCCCATTTGACGTGGAACACGCAGGGCTTAGCTACCAGATACTGGCGGCGGACAAGACCGGGTGCAAGGTGCTGGCAGCCGTGATTCCCGGCCCCATCCTGGCCGAATATGAAGCCGCGGTGCGCGCCGCCGGCTACGAGCCTGGCGCGGTGCTGCCTTCCAGCCTGGCGGCATTGGAAGCGATCGATTCCCTGGAGGCCGTGCTGGGGGCCAATCTGAGCGGCCTTGCTCTCACCACCTTCATCACCAACGGCCAGGACCTGTTGCTCTATCGCACTCTTGACCTGCCCGAGGACTCGGACCTGCGGTTGCAGGAGGTCCAACGCGGCATTGCCGTGGCCGTGGCTTACTTTGAAGACAAACTTGGCGCCCGCCCGAGCCGGTTGCACTTCTCCGGCAACTACAGGGCTGGCGAATTCGCCGGCTGGATCGACGACCCCGCGCTGACCGTGGTCGATCTCGTGCCAAGCCCCGCAACCGGAGCAACCACGGCCCTGGGACCCACAAGCATTGCCGGCGTCACTGGCGCATTGGCGGGAGTGAGGTAACAGGGTCTGCTAACACTTATAGGACGGCAGCGACGGGAGCGGATTTTTTCGAGATCAAGAAGTGAGGAGCGCAATGTACTCGACGTACTTAAGTGACGAACGACGCAGAAATCGGAAGAATCCGCCCCGTCCCTTCGGGTTGCGGCGAAAATCGGGCCATACTTCGTTTTCGCCCTCGACCTTGGAACCGCCAAAGCCTTCGGGCTTAGCCTCGTCTGGCCCGATTTTCTCAAGCAACGCTGTCCGCCCTATAAGTGTTAGCAGACCCTAGATGCGCATTACTCTCAATCTCGCCACCCGCCCCTTCGCCGATCTGGGACCGGCCATCAAGCGCCTGCGCATCGCCATGGCCGTGCTGGCTGTCATCGCCATCGGCCTGGGGCTGGGTCTGCGCGCCTTCCACCAGAAGGCCGATGAGGCGCGCGCCCGCGACCATTCGCTCGACGGCCAGATCGCCCGCATCACCAGGGAACGGCAGGGATACCAGGAGATGATGCGCCAGCCGGCCAACGTGCAGGTGGTGACGCAGGCAGAGGCGCTCAACCGGCTCTTCGATGAGAAGACTTTCTCCTGGACGCTGGCCATGGAAGACCTGGAGACGGTGCTGCCCGGCGGGGTGCAGGTCTCTACCCTGGAGCCGGTCCGCGCCAAAGACGGCCATATCACCCTTCATCTGCGCGTCATCGGCCCCCGCGACCTGGCTGTCGAGCTGGTCCGGAACCTGGAGCACTCCAAACGCTTTCTTTTGCCCCGCATCGTGGGCGAAAACGCCGAGTCCGCCGAAGGGCCCGGCAAGCATTTGGAGCCGGTGAGCGCCTCGGACCGGGTCGACTTCGATCTTCTGGCCGAGTACAATCCGGCCTCGCCCGGAGAACACAAAACAGCCAAAAAGCCAACTCCCGCGAATGAATATTCCAACAGCCGGACTGCGCCTCACACGATTCCAACCCCGGCGACACCGGACCACCGGCCACGTCCGCCCTTTGTCGGCCCGGATCAGCACGCTGCTCCTGGAACCATGACCAACCGTTTCAAGCCCAATCCTTCGCATTCTCCAGCGCCGGGAGGCCCACTATGAGCAACCGCCCATCCTCCCTCTGGCGTGAGCGCCTTGCCTCCCCGCTCACCTGGCACTTCGCTGGGTTCGTCGTGCTGCTTGTGCTGGTCACCGGTATGGCCGTCCGGTTTGGCCTCGATTGGGCCGCCACCAACGGACGCTCGACCGGCGCCTTGGAGAGCAAGCAGGTTGAGCTGAAGGCTCTCGACCTTCAAACCGCTCCCCTGCGCGGCCTGGACAAGCGCGTGGAAGAGTCGCGTACCCAGATCAAGACCTTCTATGACAAGCGAATTCCTCCCAACTACTCCTCCATCGCAGCCCGCGTGGGTGAGCTGCAGGTGAAGTCGGGTGTGCGGCTTTCCAGGGTCAGTTACACCCAGGCGGCCCCGGGCTCCGATCTCACTGAAATCACTATGGATGCCGGCATCAGCGGCGCATATCCCGAGATCATGCGCTTCGTGAACAGCCTGGAGCGCGACCAGACCTTCTTTGTCATCCGGGCCATGGCTCTGGCCGGGCAGCAGGGAGGCCTGGTGAACCTGCGGCTACGGGTCTCCACCTGGCTGCGGCCGGCCGATGCGGCGGCCAGCGGATTGCCGCCCACTCCCGAGCCGGGCGAAACAGGCGCCGCGCCCTCCACCGCCGGAAGGGAGGGCGAGTAGCCATGGCCATGCGTCTTGGTATGGAAAACAAACGCCAGGTCTATCTGGTCGTTGGGCTGTTTGCGGTGATTGCCGTGGTCGGGGGCTATGAACTCTACGACTCGTTCGGAGGCTCTTCCACGCCGCACCCCACCCCGGCGCAACCAGTCGCGGTCAGCGGCCATCCGGCGGCGGGAACTGCGTCCGCGCCGGGCCAGAACGCGCCAGGGCCGGATGCCCAGAAACTGACCAACGCTGGCCTCGACCCCTCGCTGCACTTCGACAGGCTGGCGCAGAGCGAGGATGTGGAATACGCCGGCACGGGCAGGAACATCTTCTCCGCCGAATCCGCGCCCGCGCATATCGAGAATCTGGCGGCAGGCCCCCGGCCTAACGTATTCACGCCCCCGGCTCCCTCCGGGCCGCCTCCGCCGCCCAAGCCGCCGGCCATCGATCTGAAATACTTCGGCTACACCCAGGCCGGGGACAAGTCGCTCAAAGCCTTCCTCGTCCATGGGGACGACATCTTCATGGCCAGGACGGGCGAGATCGTCGACCATCGGTATAAGGTGGGGGCCATCCTGCCGGCCAGCGTCCAGGTGACCGACCTGGGCTATAACAACACCCAAACCCTGCAGTTGCAGGCAAACTGAACCGGCCCGCTCCGATGAAGACGCCCACCCCAATCCGCCATCGTTCCCGCCCCTCCGAAGAGGGCTACATTCTGATTGCGGTCATGTTTTTGTTGGCGCTTCTCATCATCTCCCTGGCTATCGCCGCGCCCATTGTCAGGAAAGAGATCCAGCGCGACCGCGAGATCGAGACCATGCACCGCGGCAAGCAGTACGTCCGCGCCGTCAAAATGTACTACAAGAAGTTTGGCGCCTATCCGCCCAGCATCGACGCGCTGGTCAACACCAACCAGATTCGCTTCCTGCGCAAGAAGTACATCGACCCCACCACCGGCAAAGACGAATGGAAGATCATCCGCCTTGGCCAGAACAAGACCCCGACGCTGGGCTTCTTCGGCCAGCCGATTGGAAACATCCCTGGATGCTTGGGAACTGGGCTCAACAACCCCTCCGCGGCCGGCAGTGGGGCTGGCTCGTCCAGCGGCGGAAGTTCGTTCTCAGGATCGTCAGGCTCCACCACCGGCGCTCCCACTGGTGCGGCCGGTTGTTCCACCGATACTTCCGGAACTACCGGCAGTTCCACCGATTCCTCCAGCGGATCGGGCAACACGGGGAGCACAGGCAGCACGGACTCGAATGCCCCCAACGGCAGTTCCTCTACCGGCTCGGGGACGGGGCTGACCGGACAGACCTTTGGCGGGGGTGGCATCATCGGCGTCTCGCCCGGCAGCCCCAAGCAATCCATCCTGGTTTACAAGAAGAAGAATCACTACAACGAGTGGGAGTTCTTCTACGACCCGCTTGCCGAGCAGATGATGATGCAGGGCGGGGGAAATCTCGGGACTATCGGCCA
>JBEKZR010000272.1:0-5371 GCA_049509715.1 Occallatibacter sp.
GGAAATGAGGCCAGGCGGAAGTACCAAGAGCCGTCTTCGGCCTGGTAGGCTGCGCCGACGGCGGCCAGGTGCTGGACGAGCGCAACCATCTGGGAAATGTGGCCGGTGGCGCGCACCAGGACCTCCGGCCTTTCAATTTGAAGAGCTTCCAGGTCCTCCAGAAAAGCCTTCTCGAAGGGGGCCGTGTACTCGCCGATGGGGATGCCCGCGGCAGCGGCGTTTTGAATGATGCGGTCGTCCACGTCGGTGATGTTCATGACGTGACGGACCGGGGTTCCGGTGAGCCTGAGGAAGCGGCGCAGGACGTCAACTGCCAGGAAAGTGCGGAAGTTGCCGATGTGGCCGTAGTCGTAGACCGTGGGTCCGCAGGCGTAGATGCGCAGGGCCTTGCCGTCCATGGGGACGAGGTCGTCGAGTTGTCCGGACAGGGTGTTGAAGAGGCGGAGGGTCATCGGTCCCTGGTCGAGCTGTTTGCTGCTCAAGAAAATGAGCGTATTTGGGCCTTTCCGATTGTAGCAAGACGGAGAACAGGGACTAGGGACTGAGGGACTAGGGACTAGGGACTAGGGGCAAGTTGAAGGGCTGCTTGGAAGGCTCGGGAATTTGTTGACTTGGAGGGCGGCAAAGAGCAGTTTTGACTACCAATTTGCAGGAAAGTCGGGTTCCAGGCGGACAGAAAGATTGAAAAAGGAGACCTGGAAGTCCGCAAATAAGAGCAAAACAAGGAGAAATAGGGTCGTTTTAGCGTGTTTTTGAGCGCTTTTTGGCCCCTTTTTTGACACTTTGGAAGCGGACCGGGGCGGCGATCATGGCGGCATTGCCGATGGATAGACCAGGAGGGGGTGAGAGAAGCAGGTCCGGTAGTGTCCTTTTAGTGCGTTGCTGGAGATGGTCTAGTCTTTTCTGGGATGAAGCCAGCGTCTCGACGCTTCAGTCACGAATGAAGAGCCAACTGCGGAAAGAAGAACCATTTGGAGATCGTTCCGCTGCTCCACGTTAAGGAAGCGCCATCTTTCGGGTGCACCGAGATGCCAAGACCAAACTAGAAACAGCGCTATGCCCACAGAGACAAAAATCCAATAGACAGCCAACCCGCCGAGATGAATATGCGTACGCACAGACTCATCGCGGCGCAGATTACGATCAGCGAAACGGATAGCCTCTTTTCGTGCTTCGTCGGTCGATTCGGGTTCTCGTTCTGGTTCTACTGTCGGAAACGTGCTCATCGCGGTGTGGAAGCCAGGCGGCGATAGTGGTCTTCAATCAAATCATTGGAGATCACCGCCCCGCGCCCGGACTGTTGAATTGTGATGTACCAAGGTGAGCCAGGCTCATGGGTAAGAGAGGACAGGCTGATGCCAGATCGACCTCCATATCCCTTCCACACTTGCTCAATTGTATTTTCCTCTTCTGCATCGAAACCCGTCGGCTTAGCCTCCGGGCATTCCTCGATGGGGTTAGACCCATAACGCTTGTACTGATGGTAGAGAGACGGAATCACTGGCCCGTACTGCCATGCTTCCACAGGCTCATTTACAAGGGGCCGTCCGTACAAACCAAGCTGCCAGCCATGCGCGATATAGACCAATTTCAATACCTGCATTGGGGTAAGGGTATGCTTCTCCGTGCCCGCACCGGCAAGGTACAGAATGTACTCGGCTACACGCTTTGGTGAATTTCCGAATCTCATTTTGAAGCCCCTTCGCAACTGACAAGATTGCGTTCGCACTACCCTATAGACGCCAACGTACCAGATCCCACATAGGATTTGCACAGATTTTGGTGCATACCCTGTGGAAAAACAAGCGACAATTCCTTGACAAGCCCAAGGAGGGTGCTATCATAGGCACCCCTTAGTGAGTATAACATATTCTCCTTATATTCGCTATATTCAGTTCAAAAGCAGCAATTCCTCAGCGACTTTGGCTGTGGTGGATTCTGACCCTGGCTGGCGCTCTAACGTTGGCCGGTGTTTTCTTATGCCAGCCGTAGTAGTAGGCATAGGCTGGCATATTAACAAAATGATGCTTGCTATTTTGGCTGGCATAGTATAGACTAGGTTTGGAGGTAAAGAGATGGAAAATACCAGCCAGATGGAAAAACAGTCGAGGCGTGCATCAAAAGGCGGAGCAGCGAGGATGCAAAAGTTGTCGCGCGTAGAAAAGCAAGATTTAGCGAGGAAAGCTGCCAAAGCCCGGTGGGAAAAGGTCAAGAATCAATCACTTCCAGAGGGGGCTGGCATTGTCGAATCCCGCGCAGAGTCGCTGCCAGAAGCGCGCTATCCCGGTCTTCTCACTCTCGCCGGTGTAGAAATTCCGGTATACGTCCTCAGTAACGGACAAAGAGTCATTGCCCGGATCGCTGCGACAAAGGTGCTCACAGAATCAGAGACACGCCAAGCTGACCTCGAAAGCTATTTGCGCGTGGAAGGATTGAAGCCGTTTCTCGATGTTGATTCCGTTCGCGCGCGCATGGTGAGGTTTCGACAAAAAGAAGTTGAGATGCTGAATCAGGCGGTTATGGGGTTGCCATCCGATTTGTTCATCGAAATCTGCCAAGCTTATGTAGCAGCCCTTAATGCAAGCCAAAGTCCCGATTCAGGAGTAACGCTCACGGAGCGTCAAAGAGAAATCGCTATCCGGGCGGGAATGTTTCTGTCCGGGTGTGCAAAGGTTGGACTTGACGCGCTGATTGATGAAGCCACTGGATACCAATATGTCCGTCCGATGGACGCTCTTGAACTCAAACTGCGCCTATATTTAGCAGAAGAAATGCGGAAATGGGAGAAAACCTTCCCCGATGAACTGTGGGAGCAGTTTGGTCGGCTTACGAAGTGGAAAGGTAAATTGCATCAGCGCCCGAAGTACTGGGGGAAACTGGTTATGGAGTTGATTTATGAATACTTGGACGCGGATGTCGCCCAATGGCTCCGCGACAACGCCCCGAAGCCAATGCATGGGCAGAACTATTTTCAATGGCTCAATGAGCAATACGGGCTAAAAAAACTAGTAGAACACATCTGGAAAGTCGTAGGAGTTGCCAGCGCCTGTTCAGATATGAACGAATTGCGAAACAAAATGGAAGAAATCTACGGCAAAAAGCCTGGTTTTCAGTTTCAGTTGAAGCTTGTTACGCTGGAACCTAGGCAATGATCGGTTGGCGGCCTTACCTGTCGAGGCCGCCACCACCGCAGCAACGCACTAATCAAACCTGGAATCGAGGGAAGCATATGGCAACAACCATTACGATCTACACTCCAGCAGGGAGCATCATCAAGCGAATCGAGGAACCGGAGAGCTGGAGTCTGGACAGCAAAAACCCCCAAATCCTTTGGGTGACACGTAAATCGGATGAACCAGAAGCGAAATCAGAAGTCGTTACGACATCTCTTCCTTTCATCATTGAGCGATGGGTTGATTGATCCCAACCCAGCAACACACAAATAGGCACTACCCACCAGCAATTCCCTTTCGAAGCATTTACCGGCAACGCAGTGATAGAACGCTAACTTACTCCTCTCCTCCCCAGCGACGAGGACCTGTCGCCGGGGACCCCGGTGCGCTGCGCTCAGGGTCGCTCAGGATGACAAATCGTAGGAAGTTCGGGCCTGTTCGCGCTTGGCACGAACAGGCCCGCTGCTTTTGGGGCGGCGGGTGGCGTGCGGCGTGCGGCGTGCGGGGCGGGGTGGGGCTTCCGATCATCAAGGGTGGGCGTACGCTGAAGGAGTAGATGCGGGCCGAGGCGCGGGGAGGATGGAGATGGAGGACGAGAAGGCCGATCCAGTCGAGACTCATCCGCAGCAGACCCATTCGGAGCGGGCTCAAACGGCCGGGGATCAGGGAGAGCGGGCCGAGCGGCTTGCGGCCTGCCGAAGGGCTTATGCCGAGCGGATCGCGGAGCTGGCGGGCATTGCTAAAGGGAGCGAGATTGCGGCGGCGCTGGCAACGATTCCGCGGGAGAGATTTGTGGGGCCGGCTGCGTGGAGGAGCGCGCCCTGCCGGGAGCACGCGCAGAGCGTTTCGGACGATGCGGCGGCGCTGTATCAAGATATTGTCGTCAGCCTGGGCGCGGGCCGGGGGCTCAATAATGGGCAGCCGAGCCTGCACGCCAGGTGCCTGAATGCGCTGGGGGTGAGGAAGGGCGAACGCGCGGTGCAGGTGGGCGCGGGCACGGGCTACTACACGGCGATGCTGGCCATGCTGGTGGGCGAGACGGGGCGGGTGGACGCATACGAGATCGAGCCGGAGCTGGCGGAGCGGGCGCGGACGAATCTGGTGGAGTTTGCGCAGGTGGCGGTGCACTGCCGGTCGGGCGCCGAGGGGCCGCTGCCGGATTGCGACGTGCTGTATGTGAATGCCGCGGCGGCCGAGCCTCTGGCGGTGTGGCTGGATGCGCTGCGGCCGGAGGGGCGGCTGCTGTTTCCGCTGGAGCCGGAAGACGAGGGCGGCGCAATGCTGCTGGTGACCCGGAAGACAGACGGAGCGTGGGCGGCGCGGTTCCTGTGCGCGGTGCAGTTTGTTGCCTGCGCCGGAGCCCAGGACGCAGAGGCGGGGCGGGCGCTCAGGGAGGCGTTCCGGAAGGGGAATTCGCGCAGTGTGAGGTGGTTGCACCGGAACGGCCAGCCGGATGAGAGCTACTGGTGCGCGGGGCGGGGGTGGTGGCTGGGGACGTAGGGCGAGGGACGTAGGGACTAAGGGACTATGACCGGAAGTGGATGGGCAGGGGATTTCAGAGACCCAGGGCGAGGGAGGGCGAGGCGGAGAGGGAGGGCGACGCAAAGTCGCGGGATTGGAGTTTGGGCCAGGCGGCGGCGGCGATCATGGCGGCGTTGTCAGTGGATAGGGCCAGGGTGGGGAAGGAAACGCGGAGATTGTGGCGGGCGGCTTCGGCGGTGAAGCGGGCGCGGAGTTCGCGGTTGGCGGCGACGCCTCCAGTGATGAGAATGCGGCGGACGGTGAGGGATTCGGCGGCAGCGAAGGTCTTCTTCATGAGGTCGCCGACGACGGCGTGCTGGAAGCTGGCGATGAGGTCGAGGGTCTGGGGCGAGCAGAGGGCGAGCGCGTCGGCTTGGGTGGTGGGCGGCTTGTGAGTGGTAGGTTTCTTCGATTCCCAGGTCCCAGAAGCGGGACCTGGGGCACCCGGCGGGTTGGCCATAGCGCTATCCCAGGTCTCAGAAGCGAGACCCTTCGACAAGCTCAGGGCTGGCTCTGGGGCACCCGGCGAGCTGTTGACGGATCGATTGGAGTTACCCGGAGCGGCGGGGCCGGTAAAGAGGGCGTCGCGGCGGGATTCAGCTTCGGGGCGGAGGTTGTGGAGTTGGACGTAGCGCAGGACGGCGGTCTTGATTCCTGAGAAGGAGAAGAGGAAGCGG
>JBEKZR010000273.1:0-5332 GCA_049509715.1 Occallatibacter sp.
AAGGTGCACGCACGGGACAAAAAGCGCGGCGTAGCCTACGTCTATCCGCAGGTGGCGCTGGTGGCGCTCAATCCCCATACCGGCCAGGTGCTGGCGCTGGTGGGCGGGCGCAGCTACGGCCTCTCGCAATTGAATCACGCGGTAGCCAAGCGGCCCACCGGCTCCATCTTCAAGCCCTTCGTCTATGCCACGGCCTTTAGTACCGCCATCGAGGGCACCATTTTGCCGGGGCAAACCAAGCTCTTCTCACCGCTCACCATTCTCAAGGACGAGCAGACCACCTATGGAGCGGGCACGCCTTACGAGTACACGCCGAAGAACTTTGAAGACGAGTACTGCGGCAGTTGCACGGTGCGCCACGCGCTGATGCGCTCCCTGAACAATGCCACCATAGGCCTGGCCTCGCTGGTGGGATTCGACCGCGTTGCACAGTTGGCCCGCAGCGCCGGCATCAAGGGCGTGCAGGGAACGCCCTCCATGGCCATCGGCTCCTATGACGCCACGCCGCTGGACATGACCGGCGCATACACCATCTTCGCCAACGGCGGAATTCACATCGATCCCTGGATGCTGGCCAGCGTGCGCACCTCCACCGGCGACATCATCGCCGACTACTCGCCTGACTCCAAGCAGATTCTCGACCCGCGCGCCGCCTATCTTACCCTCAGCCTGATGGAGAACGTGCTGCGCAGCGATGTGACCGGCACGGGAACGGGCGCCGGAGTGCGCAACATGGGCTTCACCGCGCCCGCCGCGGGCAAGACCGGCACCGACCACGACGCATGGTTTGCCGGTTTCACCTCCAACCTGCTGTGCATCGTGTGGGTGGGCAACGACGACTATACCGACATCAAGATACAGGGCGCCCACGCCGCCGCGCCCATCTGGGCGGAGTTCATGAAGAAGGCCGTCGCGCTGCCGCAGTACTCCGACACCCACGAATTCAGCGCCCCCGATGGCGTGAACATTGTCTCGATCGACAGCGTCAGCAACCTGCTCAGCGACGCAGCCTGCCCGGTGAGCTACGAGGCGGCCTTCCTGGCCGGCACCGCGCCCACCGATACCTGCGACCATCCTCCCGACCACCGCAACCTGCTGCAAAAGATCTTCGGCCTGAGCAAACCCGCGAATTAGCCATCCAATCTGGAGTTCACCTCGCAAGAGAGCGTCGAAAGGGGGAATGAATTGGGTAGTTCCGAACTGAGTCCATTCGTCCTATTCCCGATCGCCTACCCTGTCGCGGCGATTGTCCCTGACGCAGAGAGAGGCTCAAGATGAGCAGAGCGCGGCTCGACGGCCTGTGCCTGCTGCTTCTGGGCAGCACAGTGCTTCTTTTGCTGAGCATCGCTCTCCACAACGCGGTTCCCGCCGGGACGACGGACTTCAAACCAAGTTATTTCTCCGCGCGATGCCTTATTCAACATGGCGACCCATACAGCGAAAGTGAGGTGTTGCGCATCTATCGGGCGGAGGGAGGAGCCCCGCTGAATACCGCGACGGCTCGCCAGATCCAGATTGCGACGCGGTATGTATATCCGCCAACCACATTTTCCCTCACGGTTCCCTTCGCGATGCTGCCCTGGGGGCCCGCAAACATGCTTTGGATAACGCTCACCGCCGGGAGCCTCATTTTTGCGTCGTTTCTGGCGTGGGATCTTGGGGCAAATTACTCGCCAATCCTTTCTGGCGCCCTGATCGGCTTCCTTCTCGCCAACAGCCAGGTGCTCATGATTCTCGGCAATCCCTCCGGAATTGCGATAAGCCTTTGCGTGGCGGCCGTGTGGTGCTTTGTGCGCGAGCGGTTTGTCCCGGCCGGCATCCTGTGTCTTGCGCTCAGCCTCGCAGTCAAGCCGCAGGATGCGGGCCTGGTCTGGCTCTACTTCTTATTGGCGGGCGGAGTTTACCGCAAGCGCGCATTGCAGACCCTGCTTGCGACGGTTGCCATCAGCCTGCCGTGCATCCTGTGGGTCTGGCGCGTCGCGCCACACTGGATGCAGGAACTGCACTCCAATGTATCGGCGTTCGCGGTACACGGCGGTCTCAACGATCCCGGCTTCGCCGCAACGGGTGGACGCAGCCTGGATATGTTGGTAAGCCTGCAAACGGCCGTCAGCTTCTTCCGCGACGATCCGCGTATCTACAACCCGGTCAGCTACCTTATATGCGGCTCACTCCTGCTGGTGTGGGCGGTTGCCATTCTGCGATCCCGCCCCTCGCCACGGAAAGCCTGGCTGGCGATTGCGGTCATCGCGCCTCTCTCCGTGTTGCCTGTCCATCATCATCTATATGACGCCAAGCTGCTGCTGCTCACGGTTCCCGCTTGCGCCATGCTGTGGGCCGAGGGCGGCTTGATCGGGCGGCTCGCGCTCCTGGTGAATACCGCGGGGTTGGTCTTGACCGGAGATCTCTCGTGGGCGATTTATTTTGGCCTCACCAACAATCTGTACTTGTCCAGAGGGGGAATGTCCGGGCAGATACTGACGGCTGTACAGGTCTTTACAGTCCCGCTCATCCTGCTGGTCATGGGCGTTTTTTATCTGCGGGTTTATCTGCGGCGCACTTCGGGCCGAAGCTGAGAATAGCGCCAACGCCGAAGAGGCCGCATCGCGTACCATGATCCTAGAGCGAAACCAGGGTTACTGTGTCCTGTTGAGATTTGTGCAGGGTCGCCGCTCTCTGATGGTCGCGTCGACTTGAACGCCGCGGTTTCGGGATACACCTTCCCTGGTTCCGCTATAGCCGGGAGCGTCCATGCGAGACCATTTGGCCACACTCCTCGAAGACTTCCGCCGCTACGATCGCGAAGCCGCCGTGGTCCGCCACCAGGGCAACCGCCGCCGGGTAACCACATACGGCGAGATCGCGCGCTTGGCCGGCCGTTTTGCGGCGCTGCTCATTGAGCGGGGTATCGGACCCGGCGACCGCGTGCTCATCTGGGCTGAAAACAGCGCGGAGTGGATCGCCGCCTTCTACGGCTGTCTGCTTCGCGGCGCGCTGGCCGTTCCTCTTGACGCGTGCGGGAGCGCGGAATTTGCCGCCCGCGTGGCCGCCGACGTGGCTCCCAAACTGGCTGTCGGCGATACGCTTCTGCTTAGCCAGTTGCCAGGCAAATGGCCGCAGATTACCTTTGAAGACTGGCTCTCACACCTGCCCGCCACTGAAGCCGGCCCCGTTTCGGGACTGGCGCAGGATACCCCGCTCGAAATCCTCTTCACCTCCGGCACCACCGGCGATCCCAAGGGCATTGTGATCACCCACGGCAACGTGCTGGCCAGCGTGGGACCCATCGAGGACGGGGCGCAGCCCTATATGCGCTACGAGCGGCTGATCCATCCCCTGCGCATCCTGCACACGCTGCCCCTGAGCCACGTCTTCGGCCAAACCATGGGCTTGTGGGTTCCGCCCATCTTCACCGCCGAGCTGCACTTCGAAAATCGTCTGGTCGCGCCCAGGCTCATTGAGACCATCCGCCGCGAGCGCATCTCCGTATTGGCCGCCGTGCCGCGCGTTCATGCGCTGCTCAAGATACACCTGGAAGCAACCCTGCCCTCGCTCGCAGAGCGCGTCACCGGCTCCAGCGGCTCAGCCGGGGTCCCCGGCGAACGGTCCTCTTCGCCGGAGTGGAGGGCAAAGGGCGCTCCCGTCTGGCTCCGTTGGTGGCGTTTCCGCGACGTCCACTCGGCCTTCGGCCTCAAGTTCTGGGCGCTCATCTCCGGCGGCGGGGCCTTACCAGGTCCACTGGAGAAGTTCTGGAATACAGTCGGCTTGGTCGTGGTGCAGGGCTACGGAATGACCGAAACCACCGCGCTCATTACGCTCAACCACCCCTTTCACGTGGCGCAGGGAACCATCGGCAAACCGCTGGCCGGCCGTGAAGTCAAACTGGGCCCGGACGGCGAGGTGCTGGTGCGGGGCGCATCCATCTCCGGCGCCACCTGGTCCGGCGGCGCACTCCAGCCGCGCACGGACGAGTGGCTGGCCACAGGCGACCTGGCCGAGACAGAGCCCACGGGCGAGCTGCGCTTCCTGGGCCGCAAGAGCGAGGTCATCGTGACCTCGGCGGGCCTGAATCTGCACCCCGAGGACCTGGAAGCCGCCATCGAACAGCAGCCGGGCGTCGCGGCCTGCGCGGTGGTGCCCATGGAAACAGCGGCTGGCCCCGAGCCTTGCGCCGTGCTCGCCATTCGCGGGCCAGGCGGCCAGGCCGCGGCGGCCATCGAGCATGCCAACGCCCGCCTGGCGGAGTTTCAGCGCCTGCGCCGCTGGGTGCTATGGCCCGAACCCGACTTGCCCCGCACCTCTACCGGCAAGGTCCGGCGCAAGGCAGTGGCAGAGTGGCTGGCCAGGATGCAGGCTGCGGCTACTCAAACCGGCACGCCAAACCCTGCCGGCGCCGCGGCCTTTGGGGCATCGGCGGATTGGCTGCTTGTGCTGATCGCCCAGATTTCGGGCGAAGCCCCCGCGGGCGTCGGGGATGAGCTGCGCCTGACCGAAGACCTGCATCTCGACAGTCTGGGCCGCGTGCAGTTGGCCGCCGCCGTCGAGGAACGGCTGGGCATGGTTCCCGAGAGCGGGCTATTGGAAAATGTGCAAACCCTGGGGGAACTGCGTCAGTTGCTGGCCGCGAACACCGCCCCGGAAAGCGCACAAAGGCCAGGCGCCCCAGCGCCCGCTTCCCAGAGCTGGGAAGCCACAAAAGCAGAAGAAAAATCGGACGAGAGGCTGGGAAACCACGAACCCCGAACGGAGTCCGTTCCCCAGGAGCCGGAAGCCGGACCGGCTCCGGCAGCACGCTATATCTATCCGCATTGGCCATGGTGGTTGCCGTTCCGATGGCTGCGAGTTGCTTTCCTTGAAGCGGTCGTGCGCCCCCTGGTCTGGCTGTTGGCCAACCCTGCCGTAGTCGAAACCGCGCCCGGCCGGCTCAACGCGGATGAGCCCATGCTCATCATCGCCAATCATGTAACGACCTACGACGGACCCTTTCTGGAATACGCGCTCCCCGGCCCCATCCGAAGACGCATGGCGGTCGCCATGTCCGGAGAAATGCTGGAGGAGTATCGCCACTTTCGCAATCCCGAGCCTCTCCATCCCAGCGGACGATTCTTTCTGCCCGGTCCTTTGTTCTATTTCCTCCTGACGGCGCTGTTCAACGTCTTTCCCTTGCCCAGGCAGCGGGACTTTCAGCACAGCTTTAACCATGCGGGCGAGGCGCTGGACCGGGGTTTCAATGTGCTGATTTTTCCCGAGGGGACGCGCTCGGCCGAAGGCTCTCTGGCGCGCTTCCGGCCGGGGATCGGTCTGCTCGTCAAGCAATCGGGAGCCCCGGTGC
>JBEKZR010000274.1:0-5321 GCA_049509715.1 Occallatibacter sp.
TGATCCAGCATGAACCGGTCCTCGTTCCAGGCCGCCCAAATTGAATTCCCTGCAATGGGAGGAGAGTTAAGTTGAGCGACCGTTTCCTGTTTACCTCTGAATCAGTGACCGAAGGCCATCCGGACAAGATAGCCGACCAGGTCTCCGACGCCATTCTGGACGCCTGCCTGGAGCAGGACCCCTACAGCCGCGTCGCCGCCGAGACGCTGACAGCCACCGGGCTGGTGGTCATCGCCGGGGAAATCACCACCAAGGCCTACGTCGATTTCCAAAGCCTCGTTCGCGGCGTGGTGGCCTCGATCGGCTACGACAACGCCCTCTACGGCTTCGACTCCAACACCTGCGCCGTGATCTCCAGCATCAACAAGCAGTCCGGCGACATTGCCCAGGGCGTGGACACGGGCGGCGCCGGCGACCAGGGCATGATGTTCGGCTACGCCTCGAACGAAACCCCCGAGCTGATGCCGGCTCCCATCTCGCTGGCCCACAAACTCACCCGCCAGTTGACCGCGGTGCGCAAGAGCGGCAAGCTGCCCTACCTGCGCCCCGACGGCAAGAGCCAGGTCACGGTGGAGTACGACGAAAACGGCAAGCCGGCCCGCATCGACGCCGTGGTCATCAGCAGCCAGCACGCCGAAAGCGTGAGCAACGAGGAGCTGCACGCCGACATCCTCAAGCATGTGATCCAGGCCGTGCTGCCCGCCGCGTGGCTGGACGAGCACACCAAGTACCATATCAACCCCACCGGAAGGTTCGTCATTGGCGGACCCATGGGCGACACCGGCCTGACCGGCCGCAAGATCATCGTGGACAGCTACGGGGGCATGGGCCGGCACGGCGGCGGAGCTTTTAGTGGAAAAGACCCGACCAAGGTGGACCGCTCCGCGGCTTATATGGCACGGTATATCGCCAAGAACATTGTGGCCGCGGGACTGGCCGAGCGCGCCGAAGTGGCGCTGGCCTACGCCATCGGCGTGGCCGAGCCGGTCAGCGTGCGCATCGAAACGTTTGGAACGGGCAAGATCGGCGAGGCTAAGCTGACCGAGCTGGTGAGGAAAAACTTCGCGCTGACGCCCAAGGGCATTATCGAAAGCCTGAAGCTGCGCCGTCCCATCTACCAGAAGACCGCGGCTTACGGCCACTTTGGCCGCAACGAGCCGGAGTTCACCTGGGAGGCCACCGACAAGGCCGCCACCCTGGCCGAGCAGGCCGAATTGAAGGCCGTAGCCAAGTAAACCGAAGCTGCAACGCACTCGCAACGCCAAGGGACCCTTCCGGCGAAGGGTCCCTTGCTGCATAAGTGCAGTTTTGTTTGGCGGTCAACCACCCGGAGCCCGGAAATCCCGGGAAGCAGCCGGGAAGCCGACCTATCAGAACCAATCATTCCCCTGATGAGCGCATCGTCGATTTGGCACTCGCCGACCTCATTCAGTTGGATGAGGCGGGGCGCATTGCAGCCATCACAGCGCCGCTGTCCTTCGCGCTATACTAGCCCACGAATCCATCTTCCCAATCGAGGGCCCATGCACGATTCGCCTCACCTGCGCCGGATTCTCTCGAGCGACACCGCCGCTCTGTGGCTTCTCGGCCTCGCTTTCACCGTGGTCCATCTGATCGCTGGCGCGCGCTACGGATTTCACCGCGACGAGCTGCTCACGTACTCCAACGCCCGCGACCTGGAGTGGGGATACGTCGTATACCCGCCGGTGACCGCCTGGCTGGGCCGCATTGAGCTGATGCTCTTCGGGACCTCGCTCATGGGCTTTCGATTCTTCGCCGCCGTCGCCTGTGGGATCATGGCCGTGCTCACCGGGTTCATGGCGCGCGCCATGGGCGGCGGCCGCCAGGCGATGCTCGTGTCGGCATTTGCGGCGAGCATCGGAGGGGCCGTCTTTTTCACCGGCTCGTTCATGTCCTACATGTCCTTCGACCTGTTGTGGTGGGTCGCGACGGCCTGGTGCGTGGTGCGGCTGCTGGAAAACGGCGACGCGCGCTGGTGGCTTGGGATCGGCGCCTTCATTGGCCTCGGGCTCATGACCAAGTACACCATGGCATTCTTCGTCGCCGCCCTTCTGGGCGGGATGTTGCTGACCCCGAACCGCCGCTACCTTCGCAGCCCCTGGTTCTGGTGCGGCGTGGCGCTGATTCTGCTCATCGTCGCGCCCAACCTCTGGTGGCAGTACCAGCACCAATTCGTCAGCCTGGCCTGGATGCGCAGCATCCACGCGCGCGACATCGGCCTGGGGCGCACGGACGACTTCCTCCTGAGCCAGCTCTGGCAAGTCCTCAACCCTGTCACTGTGCCGCTCTGCCTGGCAGGCCTGTGGTTTGTCTTTCGCCGCCCCGAGGGCAAGCCGTGGCGCATGATCGGCTGGATGTACCTTCTCACCCTCATTGCCTTCATGGCTGCTCGCGGCCGGGAATACTACCTTGCCCCGGCCTATCCCATGCTGCTGGCCGCCGGCGCCGTATGGAGCGAAATATGGCTCAGGTCGCTCCCCGCGCCAAGGCAGTCGCGGATATTGCGTGCGGCCTGGAGAACTCTCGGCATCGGCGGCCTGAGCCTCGCCTCCCTCATCCTCCCCTTTGCCCCCATCAATTCGGTGTGGTGGCGCGTCCAGGACGCAATCGTCCATCAATTCAACATGCAGATCGGCTGGCCGGAAATGGCCGCCACCATCGCTCAGGTTCGCGATTCGCTCCCCGCCGCCGAGCGGGCCAGCGTGGGCGTGATGGCTGCCGACGAAGGGGAAGCCGGGGCCGTAAACCTTTACGGCCGCGCCTACGGCCTGCCCCGCGCCATCAGCGGAATGAACTCCAACTGGCTGCGCGGCTACGGCGACCCTCCGCCACAGACCGTGATTGCCGTCGGCTTCAAGCCAAGCGAGCTCAACAAGATCTTTGCCTCCTGCCAGGACGCCGCACAGCTATGGAATCCCTATGGAGTCGTCAACGACACTTTCCGCGACCGCGACCAGGTCTACGTCTGCCGCAACATCCGCTTACCCTGGCCGGAGTTCTGGAAGCATTTTCAGTACTACGGGTAGACTCGGTCCAAGTGAGGCCAGCCATCAATTCTGCCCCCAAACAACCTTTTCCACTTGCAGTCCCACTACTCCTATCCGCAAAGAAGATCGATTCGACCTTCGGCTACAGCCCTCCCGCAAATGCCTTAGAATGCTCATTACGGCAAAACCAGGGACACTATATCCTGTTTAGTGTTCTCCAAAGCCGCCGCTTCCTGTTGGTCGCGTCGACTTGAGTGCTTAGGCTCCGGGATTCGTCTTCCCTGGTTTTGCTATAGCGCGCTGCGCGTCTATTCTGTTGAGGAGCGATCGATGCGTCTTCATGCACTTGCCGCACTTGCACTGGGCCTGGCCGCCGTGGCCGCCGGACAAATCAATGCGCAGGCCACCACCCCCTGGGATTATGAGGGCAAACGAGGCGCGCTGAACTGGGGCAGGCTGGACCCGGCCTACCGGACCTGCTCGCAGGGCCATGAGCAGGCGCCCATCGACATTCGCGGCGCCCACCTGAACAAAGCGCTCCAGCCCATCGAGTTTCACTACATCGCCGGGCCGGTAACGCTCACGAATGACGGCCACAGCATCGTGGCGCGGGTGAACGCCGGCAGCTACATGGTGGCCGGGGGCGTGCGCTATGAGCTGGTGGAGTACGACTTCCACCACCCCAGCGAGTCGGCGGTGAAGGGCAAGCTGAGCGACATGGAAGTCCACCTGATGCACAGGAGCGCCGACGGCAAGCTGGCCGTGATCGCCGTGCGCTTGCTGGAGGACCCGGGCAGCCCGAACGCCGCGCTGGCAACCCTCTGGGAGCATCTGCCCAAAACCGCCGGCGCGACAGAAAAAATTACGGATATGGTGAATGCCGGCGGCCTGCTGCCCGCCGACCGCGGCTACTGGAGCTACATGGGCTCTCTGTCCACGCCGCCCTGCACCGAGGGCGTGCGCTGGTTCGTCTTCGAGCAGGAGTTGAGCCTGAGCCGCGATCAGTTGCGCGCCTTTGCGGCGCTCTTCAGAGTCAACACGCGGCCCTTGCAGGATCCGCATGGGCGGCGCATCGAAGCCGACGAGTAACCACCTGCGGTGGGGCAGCCGCTCGCTTTTCGCTCGCACTGGCGTCCTTGACTGTAATCAAATAATCGACGTGCGGCTGACTAGCCTGCGGCGATTGGCCGGGAAGACTTGCCGCCATTACACTCTCCCTATGCAGGTTTCCGTTCGGACGATCTCCCGCCGTTTTGCGATGGAGAATATTCTGCTGCCGGTGGTTGCAGCAATGTTTGCGCATGCGTCCGTCGTATGTGCGCAGACGATGCCAAGCATCGCGGGTGACTACTCCGGAACCATCGGCACTCAACAGGCAACTCTGCATCTGAAGATCGACGCCGATGGAGCACTGAAAGGCACCCTCGACCATCTCGATCCGCGTTCGCCGTGGATGTTCAACCTTTCCGGCCTGCAATTCCAGGGGCAGAACCTGAGCTTTACCATCCCGGAGGAAGATGTCATATGGAAAGGCACTGTCTCCAGCGATGGAGAGTCTCTCTCCGGGACATGGACGGAGAGAGGCGGTTCAGGGCCGGTGAATTTCGTCCGCCAGAGATTCGTCCCTGCCTCCAAACCGTCGCCGGTCGACGGAATCTGGCTGGGTCTGATGCCCATAACCGCCAAGGAGTCCACGCGCGTACAGATCGTTGTAAAGAGCGACAGCAGCGGCCGCGAGTTCTGCGCGATGGATGTTCTCGATACGCATTACATGGACCTGCAATGCGCGAATGTTGCCTTCACGGGCGACGATTTTTCCTTCGACATTCCCGCGGGCGGCGAACATTGGAGCGGCAAGCTCTCAGCGGACGGAAAATCGCTCACCGGCAATACGCGCGCGAAGCTGCTCAAGGACAACGGAACCCAAGACATTGTGCAGCCGTTGAACTTTGCCAGGCAGGCCGCGCTTTCAGCCGAGAAACCCATTCCCGCCCCCACCTACGATGCGGCTATGCCTCCGGTTTCGGCAGCCGATCTGCAATCCGTCCTGGACCACGATCTGGCCGGTGCGCTCAAGAGCGGAGAGCTGACGCCCGCCACGGGCGCGGGCGTTTCCATCGCCGTCTACGAGCATGGCGTCAGGCGCGTCTTCAGTTATGGCGCGGCCAAGCTGGACTCGATCTTTGAAATCGGTTCCATTACCAAGACCTTCACCGGTCTGCTGCTCTCGCAGATGGCGATGCAAGGCAAGGTAAAACTCGATGAGCCTGTCCGCGAGCTCCTGCCGCTCGGCACGGTGGCCAAGCCCGATGG
>JBEKZR010000275.1:0-5311 GCA_049509715.1 Occallatibacter sp.
TGCACCTCCAGATCCCGGTACTCGCCTTGCTGGTTCAACTGCTCGAAATACATCTGCTTGTCGGAATCATTCACCCAGAGGCCTAGCTGCACCACCGTGCGTCCGATGACTTCGTTGCGCTCAAACCCCACGGAATCCAGGAACAACTGATTCACGTCGAGGATCACCCCATCGCTCTGCCGGGAAATGATGACACCATCGGGGCTGGTTTGGAATACAGTGCGGTAGCGCTCCTCGCTTTCGCGGATCTGTCTCTCAGCCCGCTTGCGCCCGGTGATGTCTTCTATGAAGCCTTCAAGATAGAGCGCACGCCCGTCGCTCCCGCATACTCTGCGGGTATTCAGCGAAACCCAGATTGGAGTGCCGTCCTTGCGCTTGAACTGGCACTCGAAATCCTGGATGACTCCGTGCTCTTCGAGCTGCTGGAGGTACCGCGCGCGCTCCTCCGGATCCATCCACACATCGCGGCTCGTGTCTTTGATGGTCGATTTGAGCTCATCCGGCCAATCGTAGCCGAGCATCTTTGCCAGCGCTGGATTTGCGGCTAGGGGTTTGCCCTCGGGGGTTGATTGGTAGAATCCTTCCACCGCCCCCTCGAAGATGTCCCGATACTTCTTTTCGGCCTCCTGGAGCGCTTTCTCCGCGGCCTTCCTTTCCGTGATGTCCTTGCCGAAGACGGAAATGCCGGTCACATGGCCATCGACAACGATGGGGTTGAAGGCCAGTTCCAGGGTTCGGGGAAGGATCAGGGAATACTCGATCCGGAAAGGGCCTTCATGCAGCACACGCTCATAGAACGGAGGCCAAAGCGCCGCCCTCTCCGGCGGGAGCAACTCGTGCAGCCGCATCCCCGCCGCAAGCTGGACGCCTAAGGTTTCCTTGATATTCTCCCGCAAGGCCCGATTGAAGGTAATCAAGCGGTAGTCGAGGTCCACCGACCAGATCAGGTCTTCGGTGCTTTCGATCAAGGCCGCGAGATTAGCTTCAGCTTGATTGCTCATAGCGGCCTTTCCTGGTGTCCGCGATCTCCCGTTATATCCATCGGGAACACACTACCTCAGGGTACGCCGGAGCGAACCAGTACGCCCATTTCCTGATGCCTCAAGATACAGTTTTCCCCATCGAATCGGTATACAACTTTCATCGTAGAAAGCCGGGATGACCTTTAAGGAACTTTCGAGAGCCCGAAAATCATTTTGGAATGTACAGCGCGCGCGGGTGTTGGCCGCAGCATTTTTCTTCCCGAAGGCGGATTTCGCGCAATATCCGGCGCCGGTGGCCCGGATTGTCGCTGGGGACCCCGCAGAGAGGCGGCGCCCATTGTTTTCAGCGGCTTGGAGGTAAAACTATACCTTTTCTAGCGGATGCGCGGCGAAGTGGAGCAGCACGGCCACGGCGCAACTGTCCGCAAACGAACAGCGATGGTCGAATTCGAACGGTTATCGCCTGCAGCGCCGGGTTCAGATCAGTCTATCCCCTTCAAAATGAAGATGCTGCATCCTATTGCCTTTGGCGGGCCAATTGCAGTCTGCGAGAAAACAAATGAGGTGATCCACGATGGCGATAGGCAGGTTATCGATCATTGCACCAACCACAGCAAGGGTTCTTGCGCGCAGGAAGAGCTTGAGCCGTGTCTGCGGCCCGGTGATGCTCGCCGTTTGCGCAGTCCTGGGCGCCAGGGCGCAGCAGGCTGGCAGTCCGGAAGCAGCCGCACAGGCCGCGCAAATCTTCGCGCTGGCTGACACCAGCGATCTGGCGGTATCCGGAGGCAAAGCCGAAGCGGTGGAATATCAAGGCCGCAAGGCCGTGCGTCTTACCTCAAACTCGGAGAATGCCATTTTCGCCTCGATCAAAGGGGCGCAGATGCAGGATGGGACGATCGAGGCGGATTTGGCCTTGAAGGTGACGACGCCACCCGGCGTCAGGATGCCCGGCTTCATTGGAATCGCATTCCGGGCTCGCCCGGATGCCTCGCATTACGAGCTGTTTTACCTGCGTCCCTTGAACTCCCGTTCGGAAGATCAGGCCATGCGCAACCACTCGGCGCAATACGTTTCCATTCCCGATTTCGACTGGTACAAGCTGCGCAGGGAATGGCCATGGATTTACGAATCCTATGCGGATTTGCGGCCCGAAACCTGGACCAAGGTGAAGATCGAGGTGCATGGGCGATCCGCCAAACTCTATGTCAATGGAGCGGAGAATCCGAGCCTGGTGGTGAACGGCCTGAAAGGCGAGGATCTGCGCGGCGGCATTGCTCTGTGGGGATATCCCGGAGAGGAAGCGTACTTTGCGAATCTGAAAATCACCCCCGCGCAAGCCCAGCCGGTGGAAAATGGCGGCGAAGCAGCCGGCACATGGGAGGTAAAATTCTCGAGCGACTACGGCAACTATGCCGGGTCGATGACTCTGCATCGCGAGGGCAGCACCCTGACCGGTACATGGTCCGGGGCGTTTGGCCCGGACCAGCCGATCAGCGGCGCGTGGCGCAACGGCTATATAGAGCTGACATTCAGCGGCACGTGGCCGAACGGAAAGCCAGCGCCCATCAGCGCCAAGCTGGCCGGGTGGATCGATGGGGATGCAGCCGGAGGGCGCATGAAAGTGGAAGGCCGTGCCGACGGACAATGGACCGCTACTCGAAAAAAGTAACTCCACACCCTGCCGGTTGATCTGTTTCAATACGCGGCCTCTGGGCTGCAATGCGGCGGTCCAGAAAACAGATTGGGCGCAGTCTCCTCAACCCCGGCGACGAAGACCTGCCGATCACCCCAGCAAGCAACGACCGCTTGCCGGGGGCTCTGATTGTCGCGGGGGACCCCGGGAGAGGCGGTGCCCATTGTTTTCAGCGGCTTGGAGGTAAAACTACGCCTTTTCCAACGGATGTGCGGCGTAGTGCAGCAGCACGGCCACGGCGCAACTGGTGAGCCGCGTCTTTGCCGAATCCGCCCGGCTGGTGAGGATGGTGGGCACGCGCGCGCCGAGGACGATGCCGGCCAGTTGCGCGCCGCCCAGGTATTCGAGCTGCTTGGCCAGCATATTGCCACTCTCCAGGTCGGGGACGACCAGAATGTCGGCCTGGCCGGTAACCGGCGAGACCAGCTTCTTGATAGCGGCGGCCTTGGCGCTGACGGCGGTATCGAAGGCCAGCGGGCCGTCGAGGATGCCGCCGGTGATCTGGCCGCGGTCGGCCATCTTGCACAGGGCAGTTGCGTCGAGGGTGGACTTGATTTTGGGGTTCACCGTCTCGGTGGCCGACAGCAGCGCCACCTTGGGCTGGGGAATGCCCAGTGCGTGGGCCAGGTCGATGGCGTTCTGCACGATGTCGATCTTGTCCTTAAGCTCGGGCGTGATATTGATGGCCGCGTCGGTGATGAGCAGAGTGCGCGCATAGGCCGGGGTGTCCATGATGAAGACGTGGGAGATGCGGCGGGCGGTGCGCAGGCCGGTGTCGCGCTGCATGACCGCCTTCATCAGCTCGTCGGTGTGCAGGCTGCCCTTCATCATGGCCAGGGCTTTGCCGGAGCGGCACATGGCCACGCCCAGTTCGGCGGCCTCGGACTCGGTGTCGGCCTGGAGGATGGTATAAGCGCCGATGTCCAGGCCAACCTTGGCGGCCAGGGCCTTCATTTGGGCTTCGTCCCCGATGAGCGTGGGTTTGATGAGGCCCTCAACCGCGGCTTCGACGGTGCCCCGCAGAGCCACGTCGGAGAGCGGCCATACCACGGCGGTTGCGATGGCCGGCAGATCCTTGCAGCGCTCAATGAAATTGTGAAAGACGTGGTAGTCGGCGGGATGGGCGACCAGCGGGTCAACGGTAACGGATTCAGCCAGCGGGGCAAGATCGCTCATGTGCATTCTCTCCCGGCCGGCGCAACGGATGTCTGGCGGGCCTCACGCACTTATTCTCGCCTAACGGAGTGCCAGCGCCTGTGCGGAAGGTCACAGTCCGGGGCTGTGTACCGAATGGCGACGTCGGCTTGGGCTACGGCGCGGCTGCGTTGCACAGGCGCTGCCCGTGGGCCAATTTCTGAATCGGCTGTCAATCGCCTGCAATTGGCGACAGAGATGCAGAAAAGCCCGCAAACCGGGAGCTGACGGGGCTAGTCAAAAGATCATCCTCGGTTTCGAGGGAGGATTCCGCGCGACCGGCGGGCAAAGGCAGTCCGTCATCGCCGCCTGCACCGGCCTCCAGGAAGGCATCGAAGAGGACCGCGTACAGGCCTTGTCTTCCCGCGAGTCTCTTGTTCCGCGCGCGCAGAAAATCGAAGCGAAAGGAGGAACTTGGCTCCAGTTCATTCAGGAATGCCGGAGTAAAGAATTCCTGCGCGCCGGCCACAGCCATAAGGATGAGCGATCGCCAGCTCATCCGCAGTAGGTTCTTGAGCACTGCGGTGCCGTTGGGCAAGCGATCGATCCGGTCCGCAACCCGCTCACTAAAGTTCAGCAGCTGAATTGCGAGGCTATCCAAGGGCTGACCCGCCGCGGCAGCGCGCGAGAACAGCGTGACCGAACCACGCCGCATATCCTCGCGCACGTCCTGCAAATCGTCTCCCAACTGCAGCAATGCGCCCCACTCGAACGAGAACCTGCTTTCTTCTTCGCTCAGCCAGCCATGCGAGAGGCAGGCATCCGCGAGTACGGAAGTTCCGCCTTTGGCGCAACTAATCCGCAACACCTCGGAATCATCGCAATCGCCGCAACTGTTGAGTTGCGCGATACTCAGCTCCTGTGCTCGATGGATGGCCAACAAGCATTCAAAGACCTGGGGGTAGCGCAGGCGGGGATATTGTTCTTCGATCAACTGAACCATCGTCCGCACTGCCGCTTCCCGATGGTTCCGGGCTGCAAGCCTCCGGCCGCACAGCCGGTCCCGAAAACGCGCACTGAACTGGAGTTTCTCCGCCCTGGATACTTTTCCATCGTCCAGATAGTTGTCACTATACGGATACAGGAGGCTGTATCCCAGGATCGATGGCGTGATTCCCATGGGGTCGCCGAGCAGCGGTTGCAAGCCGCAGGCGGTCCAGGCATTGCGGCAGGCCTGGATGATATCGGCCATGCTCAGGCTTGGATCGAACCACCTTGCCCAGCGCGCAAACTGCGCGCCTATCGGCAAGAAACCGTCGGTGAGGAGCTGAACTGTCTCCCCCTCCAGGCCCAGCGCGAGGGCCGCGAAGCGAGGAAATGCGGCAACGATTCGCTGCTGTGCTTCGAGGCGCTGCGCCTTGGTTCGGGGGGCCTTTCTCGCCTCCCGCTCGACGGCTCGCAACCCTTCGTCGTAGGCATTCTCTCTCTTCCGCTGCTCTCC
>JBEKZR010000276.1:0-5305 GCA_049509715.1 Occallatibacter sp.
AGGTGAGACGATCTCCCGCGAGCCATGTGGCCTTGCGGATGCGCGCATCGGCGGCGGTTACGCCAAAGCAGGTGATGATGGGATAGCCGGTGCTGGAAACAATTCCGAAGAGCACCGGATCGGCATGTGCCACCATCGGCCAACTCGAGATTTCCTCCACCGCCGCAGCGGGAACGTTGCTGAAGAAGAGATCGGAGACGTTGCGCTCGAAGACGATGATCTCGCTATCGCTTGACAGGATGCCGGAAAACATGCCAATGGCGCCTTGCAAAATGGTGACCACGGTCAGCATGGCCGCGACGCTGAAGGCAATACCCGCCACACTGATGAACGAACGAATACGATGGCGGCGCAGATTGGTCACAATCAACTTGAGAAAGATCACGGGAGCTCTCCCACGGGCATCACGCAGGCATTCCCAGTAACCCGGACAAGCTCCTCCTCCAGGTCGTTGCGCAGCTTTCCAAGAAAGGACAATTCTGGCCTCGATTTGAGAAGCTGGCCGAGTGTTCTGTCTCCCAGATGAATGAAGCGAGTGAGACGCTCGACGGCGCAGGGAATGCCCATCGCGGATGCTACGTTGGGCCGGTCAAGCAAAAGGTCGCGGGCAACAGTCTTCCCGGCTTGGGCAGCGCTTCCCAGCACATCCTTTACGTCATCGACCATCTGGTAGCTGAGTCCCCAGTAGAGGGCAATCCGCTCCAGAAGCTGAATCTCCCGCACTGAAGCGCCGCCCAGCATGGCCGGCAGAACCAGCGTGAGCCGGATCAACGAAACCGTCTTGCCCCACGCAATGCGCTCGGTCGTCTCCCGGTTGTGAGGCAAGGTTGAGTAGTGCAGGTCGAGGCTCTGGCCGTTGAGCAGTCCTCCTACGCCGAGACACTGCTCAATGTAGGCCAGCGCGCGCGATTGAGTTTGCCGCGAAGATACGGAGACTGCCTGCCAACTGAGCGCGTAGGCGCGATTGATGAGGGCCAGGGCGGTAAGAATCGCACCTGCCTCGCCGAACGCGAAATGAACACAGGGGACTCCGCGGCGCTCGTAGGCATTGTCCATGCACGGCAAATCGTCGAAGACCAGCGACGCCGTGTGGAAGTACTCAAGCGCGATGGCCAGGTTCTTGGCGGGAGCCTCATCCAGGTCGTACGCCGCCGCCACCTGAAAAACCATGCGCGGCCGGACGAGGCTGCCCGGATTGTCGAGCACATGGCGCAGCGCTTCCTCGAAGGGCGGGTCGAGCGCCATCGGGAGCGGCAGGAATGTCTTAAAGGCATCCGCGAAGGGCGTTGCGCGTGATGTGCTCATGCAGGTTGCCGTTGGCACTCTTGTCCTCGTTCTCTTCTTTTCCCGTTGTTCAGCACAATGTGTGCAAGGGATAATCCCCCGTTGTTTCACCCGTACGGTGGACTTAAATTCAATTCATGGGTGAGACGGATTCGTAACTCCTTTGGGGAGCGGCAAAACGCGCCAGCCTGCATGACGATTTGTTCATCTTCGTGGAATACTCCTGCGGCTATGCTCAAGACTACTCACGACTCATGACGGGAAGCCGACGCCATCATGACAATGTGTTCATCTGGTGCTGGCATGGAGTATTCCTCATCTTTCCCGTCTCATTTCGGGACTTATCCATGAAAAGTTGGCCGGGATAGAATAATATCCCATCATGCGGCTTCTGCTGGTTGAAGACGAAATCGATATACAAAGCTTTCTGCGATCTTCGCTTGAAGAGGCGGGGTATAGGGTGGAAGCGGCAGCGGATGGCAAGACTGCCGAGCGGCTGGCAGTCGATGGCCAGTTTGACATACTGATCGTCGACCTTGGGCTGCCTGACCAGGACGGCATCAGCTTGATCCTCAAGCTGCGTCAACTGGGACTCCGCGCACCGGTGCTGATTCTGTCGGCGCGGCGGAGCGTCGATGACAGGGTGCGGGGCCTGGAGCAAGGCGGGGACGATTACCTGACCAAGCCCTTTGCGCTTGCGGAGTTGCTGGCAAGGCTCCGCAACCTTCTCAAGCGCAATAGCCTCTCCGGCACCGAGGCAACTCGGTTGCGGGTCCTCGATCTTGAGCTAGATCTGCTTCGCCGCGAGGCGACCCGGTCAGGACAGGTCTTGCAACTCACCTCCCAGGAGTTTGTGCTTCTGGAGTATCTTTGCCGGAACGCGGGCCGCGTTGTTACGCGTTCAATGATTCTTGACAAGGTCTGGGGCATGCGCATCCAACCGGATACCAACGTTGTGGATGTTCATATCTATCGATTGCGCGGGAAGGTGGATGGCCAAGGGCAGCAGCCTTTGATCCGAACACTTCGAGGTGTGGGCTATGTCCTCAAAGACCGATAAGTCCATCATGCGCAGCGCCGCCTGGCGTATCTCGTTGTGGGCCACGCTCGCGTTTGCGGTTGGAACCATGCTAGTCTTCGCCTTTCTTCATCGCTTTGTCGCAAGCGATATTCAGCGGCGCAGTGACGCTTGGCTGTCGGGAGAGGTTGAAGTGCTGGGCGATGTCGCCGAGCGGACGCCGAAGGACGCTCTCTACGACCGGGTTGTGGGAGAAGTAGCCGAGCTGGCCGGCAAGGAAGTGCCGAACAGGGATCTATCGGAAAGCACTTCAAACGACTCTGTGTTCTTCCTTCAGACCAGCGGCGACGGTTCACTCACGCTATGGGTTGGCGTGGGGAGCGGCGAACCGAATCTGAAAGCCATTCGGGCAAGCAGGATTGTTCCGGACCACCCGACAGACCTGAACGTCCAGGGGATCGCGGTTCCCTTTCGCGTGGCTTCGACGCGTATAGATGACGGAAGTTATATCTATCTCGGCCTGTCGGAACGGGATGAACTGCGAGTGCTGAGGAGCCTTCGGCTGCGATTCTTCCTGCTCTGGCTGCTGCTTGTTCTCCTCGGGTTCGGCATTGTTTTCTATACCACCCGCCGCATGCTGAGTCACGTGCGGGAGATTACCGAGGCCGCCTCGAGAATCGGCCATTCCGATCTGAGCGCCAGGGTGCCGACGACTGCGCGCAACGACGAAGTTGGCAACCTTGCCCTGACGCTGAACCACATGCTCGACCGCATCGAGAACTCGATGCACCAGTTGCACACAATTACGGACTCTCTGGCTCATGATCTGCGAAGTCCCTTGACGGCAATTCGCGGAAAGCTGGAGATGTCGTTGTCCGCGGTCGCGCAGATCGAGCAGGCCGAGCCGATCGTCTCCGCCGTCGAGGAACTGGATCGGCTGACCGATTTCCTGAACAAGTCCCTGGATGTGGCCGAGGCTAAGGCGGACGCGCTTCGACTGAACCGCGTTCCGGTCGACCTGGACGAATTGCTGAGAATCATGATCGATCTGTACGAGCCATCGATGTCCGAAAAGGGTCTTCAAATCAGGCTGCACAGCGGCGGCCCGCTCACCATTGAGGCCGATGCGGCGCTGCTCCATCGCATGATGGCAAATCTGTTCGACAACGAGCTGAAGCACTTGCCCTCCACCTGCACGGTCAACCTGCGGCTGAAGGCCGAAGACGATGCTGCTTCGTTCATCCTGGAAGACGATGGGCCGGGCTTCGATGCGGAGGTCTTCCTTCATCTCTTCGAGCGGCGCGTGAAGGGAAGAGAATCGAATGGCCACGGTCTTGGCCTGGCTTTCGTCGATGCCGTTGCGCGCGCCCACGGCGGAGCCGTCACGGCCGGCAATCGCGAGAGCGGCGGAGCGCGGATCTCCGTAACGCTCCCAGTTGCTTCACGGCAGCACGCCGGATCTTCCGTCGCGGTAAAACATGGCGCCCACTGAAACCAGTCAAGCCTGGACGGAGGAGAGTCCAGGGTGAGCAAGGGTGCATCGGCAAAGGCTTCGCGAACAACTCTGAAGTCTCGGGAGGGGAATCCGTGACGCATGTGGCGATTGCTCGAGGATTGCTTGCTCTCCTCTGCGGCACGCAAGGGGTGGCGACGCTGGCGATCGATCTGAACCGTTCCCACGCGTCCAATCCCCAATGGCCGGGACATGCAAGGTTTCACCTCGTGTGGCAGGTCATCAGTTATGCGCTCCTATCCTTGCTGGAAGTGGCGCTTGTTCTTGTCGCCGGTCCCTATCGAGAGCAACGGTTCTATCTGGCCGCGATTCTCGCCTGCATCCCGATGTTGAGCTGTCTCGCCGCATTCTTCTCCCGGAAGATCTACGGCGGCTCTCTTTCCGATCCCAACGGGATTCCGCCGGTGAAAGTAATGTGCCTTGGTTTAGAGCTTCAGATTGATCTCAACCTCGTGGCTGAAGTTGTGGCGCTGCTAATGCTCCTGGCAATCGTCGCTCTGTTCAGACATTGAAAACTGCACTACACTTGCAGTTTCGCCGGCAAACACAAAAAGCTGAAAGTCAAATTCCAAGCCTCCTGTCAGGTGAGGATCGACGCGTTGAGGCAAGACATATACACTTCGAGAAATACGCAAGACGAGAAAGAGATGAGGGACGAACGCTTCGCCTTCAGCCTATTTGATGACGCACTCGTCCGCCATCTTCTCCGACTCGGCCGCTCGTGTCGTTGGGGCAGTGCTGTCGTAGTGGTGAAGATCACCGCGCAACGTCCAACATCGCTGCCCTTTTATCGAGTTCTGAGGTACTCAATCAGGTCGTTCAGTTCATCCTTGGTCAAGTCGTTAGTTCGGCCGTGCTTGTCGTCCGGGTTGTAGACGGTCCAAATCTCTTCCAGCGTCCGCGCGGAACCGTCGTGCAGATAAGGCGCCGTTAGTGCAATGTTGGTCAACGGCGCCGACTTCAGCATGCCTGTATTGTCGGTGGGCTTGCGCGTCCCCACGTCGAAGGTCTTCTGATTGGTGCCCTTGGGTCCGCTGTGGCAATAGGAGCAGCGGTTGAGCTCCGCAATCGGCTTGCCGAATTTGTCTTGCGCGCGCTCGAAGATCGCCTTGCCATGCTCCTGGGCCGGCGTCATCTCGCGGCCGGGCAGCTTCCAGCGATTGGGCCTGGTCGGTAAATTGCGGATGTAGACGGTCAGGTCGGCCAGCGTCAGGTCGTCGTAATTCTCCGAGCGCCAGAAGTATTTTTCTGTGCGTGGTCCGCACTCGGTCGGAATGTTGGGATTGGTGCCTGTCCACTTGTAAGGCTCGGTGTTCTTGACGCCCTCAAGCAACTTGTTGTCCACAATGTTGCGACCGAAGCCGTCGGGTTCCAGGTTCCATTCAAGACCGTCGAAAGTGGAATCGATATGGCAGTTGGCGCAGCCAATCTGCCCCTGGAACGAGTAGCGCGCGGTATAGAACGTCTGCTCCCCGTGGCGCAGCGGCGAG
>JBEKZR010000277.1:0-5263 GCA_049509715.1 Occallatibacter sp.
GGCGTGCCGTCGCCGAAGCGGTCGCCCCAGTTTTGCGCCGGACTCGCGGCGCCGCCCGCAACTGCCGGCGAACTCCGTTGGACCTGAGCCCCTTTATGCCAGGCCAGATGCCGCGCAAATCCGGCCATGCTCAACAACACCAGCAGTATGGCCAGCAAAACAATCGCCGCCGGCAGCAGCCGTCTGAAAGAAACATTCACCGGATCGATTCCCCAAAGGATGCAGCCATCCTAACGCGAAACACCGGTTTCGCTCTAGCATGTCCCATCCGTAAAGCGTGGAATCCGCATTCTATTGCTTGTTCACGTCCACGTAGTACAGCTCCGTCGCCACCTGGAACTCGTCCTTCTTGAGCGGCGTCCGCATCCACTGCCACTTCGTCGTCGGATGAATGATCTGCCAGTGTTCCGGCGCGCCCACGCGCACCGGCATGGCGAAGTTATCCTCGTCGGCATTCCACTTATACATCACCATGCCCGGAGCCTCGCCGAACAGCAGCTCCAGCCGCGGTATCTGCGTGTGCCGCAGGTACTGGTCGAAGATCGGCGTCAGGTTCATGCCGGTGCGCCGGTTGAAATACGCCACCACGTCTTCGGTCATAATGTTCTGATACTTGAAATGCTGGTAAAAGCCGTGCAGCAGCGCCCACCACTTCGCATCGTCGTTGACCACACTGCGCAGCGTGTTGATCATCAGCGCGCCCTTGAAGTACTGGTCGTCCGTGGGCTCGGCATTTACGCCCCGCTCGGCGATGATGGGCCGCAGGTTCTTCACCTTCGCCTTGTCGCCGTTCAGGTACTTGATGGCGTCGTCCTTGCCCCAGCGGTACTCCACGTACAGGCTTTCCAGATAAGTCGTCCAGCCCTCGTGAATCCACATGTCCGACGAATCGGCGGCCGTGATGCTGTTCCCGAACCACTCGTGGCCGCTCTCGTGGATGATGATGAAGTCGAAGCGCGTGCTGATCCCCACGCCGGTCCAGTCGCGGCCCATGTAGCCGTTCTTGAACCCGTTCCCATAGGCCACCGCGCTCTGATGCTCCATGCCTAAGTACGGCACTTCGATCAGTTTGTACCCATCCTTCGGGAAGGGATAGGGGCCGAAGTAGTGCTGGTAAGCCTCTAACATCCCCTTAGCCTGCGCAAATTGAATCTTCGCCTTGTCCAGGTCCTCGGGCAGCACGTAAAAGTCCAGCGGAAGCTCGCCCAATTGGTCCGAAAAGTGAACATAATTGCCGATGTTCAGCGAGACGTCGTAGTTATTGATCGGATAATGCACCATCCAGTCCCAGCGCGTATAGCCGTCGCCCAGGTCGGTATTGCCCATGAATTTGCCGTTCGAAACATCCACCAGGCCGTTGGGAATCGCGACGCTGATCTCCATGCTTTCCACCTCGTCGCGCCACTGGTCTTTATTGGGCCACCATACGCTTGCGCCATCGCCTTCGCAGGCGGTGTTGATCCAGACGCGCCCGGCTGGGTCCTTCTTGAAGGTCATGCCGCCGAAGCGGCCCGTCTCCTCCGGATGGCCGGAGTAATAGAAGTCGATGGAATAGACCTGCCCGGCGCGCAGCGTCTGCGGAAAATCCACAAATACCGCGCCCGTGTCGCGCTCGTATTTGAGGGGCGTCCTGCCCCAGAGAATCTTGTCGATTGCGAGCGTCTCGCGCAGGTCGAGCTGAATGCGCGTGCCGTCCTTGAGCATCCTGAAGCGGATGGTATTCTTGCCGCTGATTGTCTGCTTCTCCGGATCGACGCGAATGTCCAGGTGGTAATAGAGCAGGTCGTTGTTGGCGCGATATGGCCCGTATGCGCCGCGCAGAAAGTCATAGCGCGCGGGCAGAGGCGCGGCCGCGCCTTTCGGCGGGGTGCTGGGCTTCGGCGCGGCGGCGGGAGCGGCTGCCTGGCTCGTATCCTGCTGTGTGGCTTGTGCGCAGAACGAGGCCGCAGTTCCCAGGCCAAGAACCAGCAGCCCGCACCAGAAGGCTCGAAGCTCAAAGGATCGCATGCGGTTATCCTACCGCCAGGCCCCCTGCGCCCGCCGCGCAACGGAGTTTTGATCTCCGCACATGTGGTACAACTTAGTGTGATGAATTCGGCGCCATGCCGCCGTTCTATTGCATGATTTTCGAGTGAATAGGAGACACGCGCATGATGCAATCCAGGGTTCTGATCTTTCTCATGGCGGCCTCCTGCGCTGCTGCAACGGCGCAGTCCGCATCGATGGTCTCCTGCGCGAATCTCGCCGATCTCAAAATCGAGGGCGTCGAGATTACGAAGGCCGCACCTGTTCCCGCGGGCACAACCCTTCCCCCCATGTTTCCCGGCGCACCAAGCTCCGGCCCATTGCCCGCGCATTGCCGCGTTGACGGCGTCATCCATCGGCGCAAAGGGGCCGGCGGCGAGGAGTTCGGAATCGGCTTCGCGCTGGCTTTGCCTGAAAAGGACGCCTGGAATGGGGATTTCATGATGCAGGGCGGCGGGGGCGGCAACGGCATGGTCTCCTACCCGTTGGGAGCGTCATTCACCGGCGGCAAGCCCGCCCTGGTCCGCGGATTTGTGGTAGCCAGCACGGATACGGGACACAAGGCGAAGACGGGCCCCTTTGACTTCTCTTTCATGCGCGATCAGCAGGCATATCTGGATTTCGCATATATGGCCAACGCCCAGGTGGCGGGGGTGGCAAAACAGATCGTCGCGCAGTACTACGCGAAGCCTGCCGCGTACTCCTACTTTGTCGGCTGCTCGACGGGCGGGCGCGAAGGCATGATTCTGTCGCAACGGTACCCCACTGTCTTCAATGGAATCGTATCCGGCGATCCGGCCATGCGGACGGGCCTCTCCGATTTCACCATCACCAAATGGATTCCGGTGGCCTACAACCAGGCGGCGCCCAAAGACGCGTCAGGAAAGCCGCTTGTCGGCAAGCTGCTCACCGATGCCGATCGCAAGCTCTTCATGGACGCCCTGATGAACCGCTGCGATGCAAAAGACGGCGTGGCCGACGGAATGATCTCCGATCCGCTGGGTTGCGATTTCGATCCCGCGGTGCTGGCCTGCAAGGCCGGCCAGAGCGATGGATGCATTGCGCCGGAGAAGATTGCGGCCATCAATAAGGCCTTTGCCGGACCCAGGAACTCCTACGGCGCTCAGGTGTACCCGGGATTTCTCTATGACGCCGGTATCGCGGAGACCGGTCCGGTCCCAGGGTTGCTCGCCCTCGGCGCCAACGGCATCTTTGGCCCATATCCCACCGCGACTGAGATCGATGTCGACAAAGAGACGCTGCATGTCTCCGATCCGCTGGTCGAGCCGGCGTCGACCAATTTGTCCACGTTTTCCTCGAGCGGCGGCAAGATCCTCTTCTTCCACGGAGACAGTGATCCCTGGTTTTCGCCGCTGGATACGCTCGGGTACTACAAGTCCCTTGCCGCAACCAACGGCGGCGCGGACAAGGTGGCCGAATGGAGCCGGATGTTTCTGGTGCCGGGGATGCGCCACTGCGGCGGTGGGCCAGCGCTCGACCAGTTCGACATGCTCGGCGCGGTGGCCAACTGGGTCGAGAAAGGCATTGCGCCGGATTCCGTTATCGCCACGGGAAAAGCATTTCCGGGACGAAGCCGGCCGCTGTGCGCGTATTCCAAACACGCCCAGTACTCAGGCCAGGGAGACACGAACGACGCTCGTAATTTCACGTGTCAGTGAGCGCGACCGGTCGCGCGGCACGGCTGAGGGCTGGTGGGGTCGAATGCCGCTCTAACGGCAGCCGGCTGTGAAGCACAGATTCTTGCTGAAAAACGGCAGAACGTGATTCTGGAAGCGATCGGCCACCGCGCTGGTGTGCGTGCCGGGATAGATTTCAAAGCTGTTCGCGATTCCATAGTTGTCCAGAATCACGTGCAGCTTGCCGGCATCGATCTTGGTCATGTCCTGATCGCCCGCCTCCATGCCGATGGCGCGATACTGCTTGAGATTCCCAATGTACTGATCCACGAAGGCCAGCGGCGCATTCGCCGCGAATTTTGCCTGCACCTCCGGCGCCGGAACCCCGTCCTTCGTTGGCAGATCGAAATACAGCGGCGGGTTCTTTGGATCGGGCGCCCATGCCGCCGCTGTTGCAAATTGCGCGGCGCCGAAGCCCGGCGACTGGGCTGCCAACTCGGCCGGCGATTTCGCCCCGGCAGTCTTCTTTTCGTTGGCTATCGCCATCTCCTTCATCCGGTCCGCGGGGCCCGGCCCGCCACCTGTCATGGGCGACAGGCAGCAGGGGCTCATGATGTACAGGCTGCCGAAGACATCCGGATGCTTCATGCCGATGCGGCTGGCTCCGTAGCCGCCCATCGAGTGGCCCACTAATCCGCGGCTTTCGCGATCCGGGATCGTCCGGTAGTGGACGTCGATGTAGGCAACCACATCGTGCGCGATGAACTGCTCGAAGTCCCCCGTCGTCGCCGAACTCGAATACATCGAACCGTTGTAGATGGTCTTCGAATCGGGCAGCACCACGATCAGCTCCTGCGCGCCCAGGGCAAACGCGCCCTCAATGGTCTGCGGGACATGAATCTCATGTGTCCACTGCTCGGCCCCGATGGAATAGCCGTGCAGCGCGTAGACGACGGGATAGCGGCGATGCTTCTCCTTCTGGTAGCTGGGCGGAAGGAAGACGATCACGTCGCGATCGACGGTGTCGCCCTCCAGGTTGCCTTCCAGCGCTGCGCCGTGAATCTTGATGTGCTCTACCGTCACCGGCTTGGCGCCCGGGACGACCGGAGGAACCTGGGTCTCCACCTGAGCTGCAATCTGTGAGCCCGAAGCAATGGCCATCCCCAACGCCATTGCCCAAAACAAATTCGAGTGTTTCATCGCTGTCCTCACTTTGAAACTGGTTGTTATCTCGCGGAGCGGAGTGCCGGCATTCCCGGCGCCGATTTAGTTGCGGTCATCCCGGAAGAGCCTGGGAGCGAAGTCGTTCAAGTCTCTGCGCCATGTGAGCCACTCGTGAGCGGTGCCGGGCGATGAGAAGTAGACATACTTAATTCCCGCCTTGTCCAGCATCGTCCGGAAGGCGCCGATGGATCCATGAAAGAAGTCGGGCTCCTCGGTGCCCATGCCGAGCCAGAGCAGCTTCACCTTCTGGTTGAAGGCCGCGCCGTCCTTGAAGATGCCATTGAAAGCCGTCGCCGGATCCAGCGCATCGCCGCTTAGTCCGTTCATCGTGCCGCTGAATCCGGCCATGTAGGCAAAGGTCTCCAGATGGCCAGTCG
>JBEKZR010000278.1:0-5236 GCA_049509715.1 Occallatibacter sp.
CCCTCCGAACGATGCGCCGAACTGGTTCTGCTTCAGCCTGGGGCGCGGTTGACCGTCCAGCTTCAGGAAGAAGTCGTTTGCATTGAAGATGTCATTGCGCAAGAATTCCCATGCGCTTCCGTGAAACCGGTTTGTGCCGCTCTTGCTTACCAGGTCGACGTTGGCTCCGGCGCCCCTTCCATAGGAGGCGTCGTAATTGGCGGTCTGCACCTTGAACTCCTGAATAGCGTCCGGCGCGGGAATGGCCGTGCCCACCTCTTCTCCATCATTCCTGGCGGAGTTCTGCGAGAGGTTGTTGGCGTCGATGCCGTTGAACTGAATATTGTTCGAGGTCGTCTTGGCGCCATTGGAGGTAACATTCTGTGTTCCGCTGCTTAGAGACGTGGCATCCGGCAGGGCCACAACCACACCCGGTGAGAGCGCGAGAATCTGCGTATAGTTGCGGCTGGACAAGGGAAGCGCCTGGATCGATTCTTGTTCGACGGCGCGTCCCAGCGTCGAGCTTTCCAACTCGGTAATCTCTGCATCGCCAGTCACCCGTATGCTTGCGCTCACCCCTGCAACCGTCAACGTCACATTCAAAGAACTTGTCTCGCTCGCCGTCACGAGAATCGATTGCGATATGTGCTCGGCAAAGCCCGGCGCCTTCACTGTTACTGTGTAGCTCCCTGGGGGTAGCAGCGGCACGCGAAAGACGCCCTCCGCAGTGGTGATTGCTGAGCGCGACATGTTGGTTGCCTCATTCACCGTCAGGATTTCGGCATTGGCAATCACCCGATTGGAAGGGTCATACGCCACGCCGGAGATGGCGCCCGTCCCAGGTGTCTGCCCGAAAGCTTCCCCAACCAGAACGAGCAAGAACATCGCCAACACAGCAGAATTGTGTCGCAGAAAACCGACCTTCATACAGTTGTCCCTCAAATGTCTCTTTCGAGGATTCGTATTGAATTGAGGCTTAGTATATACACCCGATTCCGTGACTTGTTGCCGATTTGTCATTCCTTTGTATCGATGTGGTAAATTATGCGGAAATGCAATCGATTTCGGAGTGAGGCTTGCCTTCTCTCCGCGCTCTATCGGCGACAGGCTAGGAATTGGCACGACAACCGCACACTCTCATTATGGTGTTGGCGGAGACCGGCGCCGGCGACCAAACCATTATGGACATCGCCGGTCACGTCTCTCAGCGTGGCGAAATTCGAATATCCCAAATCGTCCCAGACTCGGCGCGTGAACAACAGCGGAGACATGGAGGGAATAGTAAGCTCGGGAGGGTTTCAGGATTCAGATCAGGAATAGGAATAGGCCTAGCAGGACACATAGGTCGGCTTGTCGATTGAAATCTCATGGCCAAGTCGGGCTTAGAGGAGTCGCATCAGACCCACGTTGCCCTAGGGTCTATTCTGCCGGACACTCCTTGCGTCTGGGGTCTGGATTTGCTCGACGCACACTTTCGCACATAGATCCTCGTCGATCTCGCCTCAACTGCAACGAAATGGTCTGTCGCCGGCGTAGCGAGTGCTGATATGGCGAATCAACGTCAATCCCCCTTGTCCCACAGCAGGCCCTTGGAATGAAGCTCACTTCACGCCAAGGGCGTTGTTGTCCCGCCGGCTGAGTTGAATTGGCCGAGCTGCCCGCGCCGGGATGCATACTGAAGGAACAATTCTGTTCTCCGACCCCACACTGTATGACAACCGCGAATTCCGAAGAGAGAAATGGAGGTGGGAAGCCGCGACCAGCCTACTGGATATAGGTAACACGGAGGCGACGGCCAGCTCCCTATTGGGGGTGCTTTCGCCCTATCAAAACGAGACGAAAAGCATGGATCTTGGTTCGCCGCCTGTCCAGTACCTAATCACCGGTCTGAGGGATCCGGAACCTGTGTTCCGAGCGTTATGCGCGACCACGAGGATTTTCGCCGCAAATGGGTTTACTGAAAACGGCTTACACGCCCAACTGCGCGAAAAGCTACGTCTCCTGGAAACGCTGCAGAGTTACCTCATGGCTCACCGAGGGGTCGGGCCATTCACAGAGTTCTTGCTCGCAGCCGAGAATCTCGCAAAGGAAACACTGGCCTACTTCCTCGCCGACGACCACCAAAAGACCGAGATTGTGTCCGTATTTAGAGAGATCGCTCTCCAAATTGAAGAACGTGAACCCGACACAGCGGTCCAGGCATTACACGGCCGCACGCTTCTGGGCTTGGAGGCCGCAACTCGTGTAAGGGATTGGACCCTCGACCACGCAGAGGACCTAGCATTCCTCGGCTTCAGCCAGGAGGAACTCCTCGATGCGATTTGGCCTCTAGTATCGGAGCTGCTCTCAGAAGAGGCTTCGCGAGATACTCGCCGCCCGAGGCAATCGCAGGTCTAGCTCGGGGATGGATAGCCAACAGACCCTTCTCAGAACTACACGAGGAATTCAGGGCGGCCGGGGGCCAGAAGAGGTGGGGCGAAGGAACGCAGCAGATGAGAATCGAAGACATCGTTGACATATGCGAAAACGCCTTCGGATTCGATTGCACGCTTAGTCTCACAGACGGGGTGGCGGAGCGTCCTGGGTTGGCGCGGCGTTGCGCATGAAACGGCGCTTGACGTATCGGGCGGGCATTTGCTTGCTGTTTTCCCTGGATAAGTCCCGACAAACGCCCTAGCGTTCTCCAAACGGACAACTCCCGTGTGGTCAACTCGGCAACTGGCTCAAAACTCCAAAATTTGGTCTGCAAATAATTGCCAACATGAGGAGATTCATCAGTGGAGTTTTTGTTGGCTTAGTCAGTCGGGTCGGATGGCACCCCCTACCCTTGCGCCAGGGTCCGCGCGGGCGGGAGTGCGGGGCGGCCCAGGGGGGCGACAGGGGCCGGGCAGGGCGGGGAGACAGACGGGGGCCGCCAGAGGCCGGAGCAACCCCACCAGCAAGCGTTCTCCACGAGCGCCAAAGACGGCACGCGGTGACGGGGTTTTGCGGCGCCCATAAAAAGGCCGCGCAATCGCCTCAGGATGCCCCACAACGCGCCGCTGGGCTCCCCGTGATGGGTTTCCTTACCCCCTTCACCAGGACGCCTCAGAGCCGGTCCAGGCCTGCTAATCGAGCAAAGAATCAGCCGTTTGCGATTTAATTGACTGTAGTCACTTTTGTAGATACCTTGACTGGAAAACAATGGCAATTGGTAGGAGTTGACTTTCTCAAAAGTCGCGCTGGAAGCCCTGTAAACACTGACTATAACGCGCATCATGGTATCTGGTAGCAAATGAACGTATTACCGCAAGGCCGCGACTCTTAACCGACAGGTTGCAGGTTCGATTCCTGCCGCGTCCACCATTCAATCAACAACTCACGGAACTTTCTCTCCCATCCTGGCCGAAGTGCGCCGAATTGCTTTCGGACGCCTCAGATTCCTCCCTATCAGGCTCCATTTTGCAACCGCCGCCGTCAACTCAGCGGCGCCGTTCAGCAGATTCGCCCGATGCACATCAAACGCACATCGCAATCGATCTGTTTCTTTTCCTTCCTAGCGGTGATGGGCAACCAGATACATGAGCAGAAAGATGGCCACCGGAATCAAGGCCAGAGCGCCGTAATAGAGGATCTTGCGCGGAAGCTGGGCTTTGCGCTTTTGCCAGTTCCGCAGCTCCGGGCGGTCTTCCGCGCCGACTTGATCCTGGTGGGCAAGATCCCAGGCAAACTCCTGGGCTTTCGCATAGCGGTTTTTGGGATCTCTTTCCAAAGCGCGGTAGAGAATCTCCTGCAATTGTGGAGAAATGGAGGGGTCGGCGACGCGGGGAGGGGTGGGATGGTTCAGCAGGCGTTCATTCATCGCGGCCAGGGGCGAAGGACCGGAAAAGGGCAGCTTGCCGGTGAGCATTTCATAGAGAATCACGCCCATGGAATAGATGTCGGAGCGGCCATCTCCGCGCTTTCCCTTCACCTGTTCCGGAGAGATGTAGTCCGGGGTGCCGAGAGCGGCGGTGAAGTTGGCGTAGGTCAGGCGGCGGGCGGCGGAGTCGCTGGCAATGCCGAAGTCGATAAGCTTGATGTTGTCTTGGGCATCGACCATAATGTTTTCCGGCTTCAGGTCGCGGTGCACGACGCCGTTGGCATGGATGTACTCCAGGGCCTCCAGAACGCCCATCGCGATGCGGATGGCGCGGTCATGGGGGATGGGGCCCTCGGCCAGGATCTGGCGCAGCAGGCGCCCTTCGCACCACTCCATCACCATGTAGACGCGGGAGCGCTCCTCTCCGCCAAAGACGCGCATGACCTTGGGATGGGAAAGCTTTTCCCCAATGCCGGCCTCGCGCTGGAAGCGGTCGAAGAGTACGGGATCGGATTCCAGGTCGGGGTGGGGAATCTTCAGGGCGACGACGCGGTTATCGCGCAGGTCGGTGGCGCGGAAGATGGTGGCCATTCCGCTGCGGGCCACCGGCGCCTCGATGCGATAGGAATCGATCTGGGAACCGGCTTCAATGCTGTCGTGTAAGCCCATCGCGCGCCATGCTCCATCAAGGCAACTTGTTCTACTGTATCGGGAAGCGGCGCAAGATCGGTAAGGATTCCGTAAGGCTGGGTGGAAAATCGGGCCCCGGCGCGCGGCCGGAGCCGGCCTTGGAGTGCGGTGGTGGAAACAGGGCTTAGCCCGGCAGGCGGTAGGGGCGGCCGCGGTACATGCCCACCGGCTCCACCGAACGGACGCGAATGACCTGCGCGGTGGTGTTGTCGTTGCCGTCGATCTCGACGGCGCGGGCCACCAGTTCGCCGGCAATCTCCTGCATGTTCTTGTTCTGGGAGACGATCCGGGCGAGGAGCGCCTCGGGCATCTCGTCGTGGAGACCGTCGGTGGAAAGAACGAGCACGTCCCCGGCCAGCAGGGTGAGGGCGGTCGTGTCCGGAGAGACGAACATCTCCGGCCCCAGCGAGCGAAGGAGCAAGTGCCGGGATTCGGATTGAGCCATCTCGCCGGCGGAGATCAAGCCCATCCTTCTCTGTTCGCCGACCCACGTATGGTCCTGGGTGAGTTGCCTGGCCTGGCCGTTGCGGACCAGGTAACAGCGGGAATCGCCCACATGCGAGACGATGGCCTGATCGTGGCGGAGAGCGCAGGCCACCAGAGTTGTGGCCATCTTGCTGCCCCGGTATTCGGGAGCCAGAGTGCAATCGTGGACCGCGGAGTTGGCTTGCTGGATGAGGCGCGGGAGGAGACTGGCCAGCATGGAACCGGCCGGCGCCTGGGCGA
>JBEKZR010000279.1:0-5207 GCA_049509715.1 Occallatibacter sp.
AGGGGCAGGTCGAACATGGCCGAGCCTCCGCCTGAGATGAGAAAGAAGATCAGCGTATCTTTCCTGGCCTTTTTGACCATGGCCAGCGCGGCGCGGGCCGCGGCGAACGAGTCCTCGTTGGGCAGCGGGTGGCCGCCCTCGAAGTAACGAAAGCGCCAGTTGCGGGCCTTGGGCAACTGGTTGGAGCAGCAGATGCCGCGCAGGCCCTTGCGGCGGCTCATGCGCTCCAGCAGGGTATCCAGCATGGGGCCGGCGGCCTTGCCCAGCGCAATGACGAAGATGCGCTTGTAACAGGAGAGTTTGATGTCGGCTGGACCGCTGCCGTCGGGAATCAGGCGATGCAGCGTGTCGCCCTCGAAGCGAATGCGCCGGTCGAAGGCCGATGCGATGTTGCAAGCCTTGACAGCGCCGGTAAAGATTTCAGCAGCCGTGGCGTGCAGAGTGTCGAAAGCGATGTCGCTGACCGGCGTCATGGCAGTTGCTCCTTCAGCCAACCTGCGAGCGCTTGCTGCATCGGCTCCAGATGACCAATGAAAAAGTGATCGGTGCCGGGGATGAGGAGCAGCCGTTTGGGTTCGGCGGCGGAGCCGGCCAGGTTCACGCTGCGCAGCATGGCTGTCGCCGGAATCGTGCCGGTACGGGCGGGAGCAATTGTGGCGGTCATTCCACTCACCATTCTACGCTCTGGTAAAGCGATTTTTCATCCCGGGCACGGTTACCGCCGTGATGTGCCGCCATCCGGCAGGGCCGCGGGCCGCAAAGAGGCAAATCGATTGCCCGCCTGGGCTTCAATCACTCCGCGAGGCGGGAACCACCCGCTAAGGTATTCTGGCAGCATCATGAACGATCGTCTGTCCGCCAATCCGATCGACCCCATCCGTCTTACCCGCGAGTTGTGCGAAATCGAGTCCACCACCTACCACGAGGGCGCGGTGGGCGATTTTCTGGCGGATTTCCTCGCCCGGCGAGGCTGGGAAGTCGAGAAGACTCACGTAGAGCAGCCGCCGGAGAGCGCCGGCGGCGGCGCGCGCTGGAACGTCTATGCCGGCGTGGCCGGCCAGACCCCCGATCTGGTCTTTTCCACGCACATGGACACCGTTCCGCCTTACATTCCTTTCAGCGAGGATGCGGAGTTTATGTACGGCCGCGGCGTATGCGACGCCAAGGGCATCATCGCCGCCCAGGTTGCCGCCGCCGAAACACTTCGTGCCGTGGGATTCCGGATTGGATTGTTATTTGTCAGCGGCGAGGAGCGCGACTCCGCCGGCGCCATAGCGGCCAATCTGGCGCCCAAAGCCAGCCGCTTCCTCATCAACGGCGAGCCCACCGGCAATCGCCTGGCCCTGGCCTCCAAGGGCGCCCTGCGCGCGGCGTTCAAGTCCACCGGCAAGATGGCCCACTCGGCCTATCCCGAACTGGGCGAGAGCGCCGTCCACAAGCTGGTCGAGGTGCTGGCCAGGCTGCTGGCGCTCCCGCTGCCGTCGCTGGAGGACGTAGGTCCCAGCACGCTCAACATCGGCCAGATTCACGGCGGCCACGCGCCCAACGTCATCGCCGACAAGGCCGAGGCGCAGGTGCTGGTGCGCACGGTGAGCGACTCGGCGCCGGTGCGCGCCGCGCTGGTCGAAGCCGCGGGCGATCTGGCCGAGGTCGAGTTCACCCTCGACACTCCCTTCGTCCGTTTCCGCGCCGTCGAGGGCCTGCCCACCATGATCGCCAAGTTCTCCACCGACATTCCGCAGTTGTCGAACTGGGGCGAGCCGCTGCTGCTCGGCCCCGGCTCCATCCAGGTAGCCCACACGCCGCTTGAAAAGCTGGCCAAGAAGGAGCTGCTGGAAGCGGTCGAGTTATACATCCAGGTGGCGAAACAGTTATTGGGGTGAGAGAAGAGGCACGGGTGTAGTTTCCGTTTGCCGGTCAACCGTCCAGAGCAGGCCGGTGAGTGAATTGTGATTTGTCATCGGCCATCAAAAACCTGAATCAGCTCTGTTACTAGGGTCTATGATGTATATCAATGAGATTTGCACTAACATGCGGGGCAGCCCTGTTTTTGATTACGTTGCAGTGCCGAGCCCAAACGGTGCAAGAGTGGAAGCTGGACTTGTCGCAATATGGCCTCGTGAAGGCCGGTTGTCCCCGGTACCCGGGGCATATCGAGTTCCTGGACGACGACCATCTGGTGATCAGTGCTCCTGTGGCGTACGCCTGCGACATGAGCAACCGGGGCAAGCCTACCGATACCAGGATTACTGAAATCAATCTGCAAGGACACGAACTGGCTGCCATCCGCCGGACCGACGTGGAAAAATTGGCTGCGGGACCCACAGGATACGTCACTATCTGTACCGGGGATCGTGTCGAACTGTTGTCACACAACTTGCAAGTTGCGCGGTCAATCGCTCTTCCAGGAGGCGGGCGATCCGGTAGATGTTATTTCGGCGGCGGCCTTTCGCCCTCACGCACGGCAATGGCAATCTGGGGTCCCGCTAAGTCCCAGTTGCGTCTTTACCAGGGCTCATCCAGCGACCCAATCGCAGAGATAACGACGTCAAAGGGACAATCCGTCAGTGCCGTCGCTGATGACGGATTTCTCGTTTGCATGGAAGAGAGAAAACAATGCGAGGTTGTCGGTTCACACGGACCAGCGCGCAGCTTCGCAATGCCTCAATTAGGGGGAGCCTCAGGGTACTACATTGTCGGCCTCGTTGCGTCGGACAGGATGCTCGTGGCGAGCTTCGACGGCAAACATCTCTACGCAGAAACGCCGACGGGCGAAACGGTCGCTATGGGGGATATTGCCAAAATTAGGCCACCATTCCTTGACGGCAGCCACACGGAGATGTCGGCTGCGGAGCCGCGACGGATTCTATACCGCGTCGATGGCTGCCTGTTGGGAGACTTCGATGACTGTTATGGAGTCGTATTCCGCCGTTTTGCAGTGTTCGACTCGCAAACTTCGCGGATGCTCTTTCGGCACAGTTATGCGCCGGGCGCGGATTTGAAGATTTCTCCAAACGGACACATCGTGATGGAGCAAGACGGCGCAGAGGCCCATCTCTTTCGGCTCCCCTAAAGAACCGATTTACGTCATTTGCGGAATTAAGAGAAAACAACAGGAAGAACACTGGGCCATTCATCGCCAACAGGCCTCGGCGCTCACTGACGGGATAGCGGTTGGATTGTCGGCAATCCGGAAACTGTACCACTACCAGAGCCAACGATTTATTGCCGGCTCGGACAAGCAGCATCTATCATCGCGAAGGAGACATCACATGAGCGCATCGATCTATGACATTCCGGTCAAGAAAATCACCGGCGAAGACGCATCCTTGGCTGAGTTCAAGGGCAAGGTTCTGCTGGTCGTCAACGTGGCTTCAAAGTGCGGGCTGACGCCGCAGTATGAGGGCCTGGAGAAGCTCTACGAACAATACAAGGGCCAGGGTTTGGTGGTTGCCGGCTTCCCGGCTAACGACTTCAAGGCCCAGGAACCGGGCAGCAACGAGGAAATTCTCGCCTTCTGCACCACCAACTTCGGCGTCAAGTTTCCGCTCTTCGACAAGATCACGGTAGTCGGCGCTCAGAAACATCCCCTCTATGCGGCCTTGATCGCGGCCCAGCCTAAAGCGGTCAGCCTGGGCGCGGTTCCGTTCCGCGAAAAGCTGAAGGGCTATGGAATCGATGCCAACCCCGAGCCCGAAGTGCTGTGGAACTTTGAAAAATTCCTCGTCAGCCGCTCCGGCGAAGTGGTCCGGCGATTCGCGCCCGACACCCAGCCGGACGCGCCTGAATTGGTCGCGGCCATCGAGGCGGAGCTGACCAAGAGTTAGCTGCGCCTTGTCGATCGCGGGCCAAACTGTCTCGCATGGCGCCCAGGGCGCGCTGGCTGCTCTGGGCAGAACCCATGTATCCTCAGCCCATGCACAAGGACGCTTCCCCAACGCCCCCTGACGCAGAGCCCGGTCACGCCAATCTGCTGGAACACGCAGCCTCCTCCTACCTGCGCTCGGCGCGCCATCAGCCGGTTCACTGGAACGCGTGGGGCGAGGCGGCCTTTGCCCGCGCACAGGCGGAGGACAAGCCTATCCTGCTGGACATCGGCGCGGTGTGGTGCCACTGGTGCCACGTCATGGACCGGGAGTCCTACGAGAACCCGGAGATCGCCGCGCTGATCAACGAGCATTTTGTGGCCGTGAAGGTGGATCGCGACGAGCGGCCCGACGTGGACGCGCGCTACCAGGCGGCGGTTTCAGCCATCAGCGGGCAGGGCGGCTGGCCGCTGACGGCTTTTCTCACTCCCGACGGGCGGCCCTACTTCGGCGGCACCTACATTCCGCCTGACGACCGTTATGGGCGGCCGGGCTTCGGGCGTGTGCTGCTGGCGCTGGCGCAGGTGTGGCGGGAGCGGCGCGACGAGGCGCTCGAAACGGCATCGAGCGTGATGGCCGCCATCGAGCACAACGAGAGCTTCTCCGGACGCGGCCCAAACCATGAGCAGGCCCTGACGCTGACCCTGGTGGACAAGATCGCCGCCTCGGTTCTTAAGCAGTTCGACCCCCGCAACGGCGGCTTCGGCTCACAGCCCAAGTTTCCCCACCCCCCGGCGCTGGACCTGCTGCTGGAAGTGGCCATGAATCGCGGCCACGGGCAGGCTCGCGATGCCTTCACAACCACGCTTGAAAAGATGGCCCGCGGCGGCGTCTACGACCAGTTGGCCGGCGGCTTTCACCGCTACAGCGTGGACGAGCGATGGATCGTTCCGCACTTCGAGAAGATGCTCTACGACAACACCGAACTGCTGCGCAACTACGTGCACGGCTTCCAGAGCTTTGCCCGCCCGGATTTCCTCCAGACTGCGCGGGAGATCGTCGGCTGGCTTGACTCGACCATGACCGACCGCGCGCGCGGCGGCTTTTATGCCTCGCAGGACGCCGACATCAGCCTCGACGACGACGGCGATTACTTTACCTGGACCATCGACGAGGCGCGCGCCGCGCTCGATCCCGCCGAACTGGAATTTGCATCGAGCTACTGGGAGATCGGCGAGCTGGGCGATATGCACCACAATCCGGCCAAGAACGTTTTGCATGTCGAGCGAACGCTGGAAGAAAAAGCGGCGCAAGGAAACGATCCCGCCCAGGGAAGGGAATTGGAGCGTCTGCGCGCCCTGCGGGAATCAGCCCGGCGCAAGCTGCTTGCGGCCCGCGCCG
>JBEKZR010000028.1:0-17283 GCA_049509715.1 Occallatibacter sp.
CCGGCAGCATCGGCCGTGCATTCCGTCTGGAAGACCTCGATTCTCTTCACCATCGTAACCACGCTTCTGCTGGGCCTCGGCTATCCGCTCGTCGTCACCGGCATCGCCGGCCTCATCTTTCCCAAACAGGCTGCCGGAAGCCTCATCCTCAAGGACGGCCAGATCATCGGCTCCGAGCTGCTGGCCCAGAGCTTCACAGCCGACAAATACTTCCATCCCCGTCCCTCGGCCGCCGGCAACGGCTACGACGCCACCTCCTCGGGCGGCTCCAACCTGGCCCAATCCAGCAAGGCCCTCGTCGACCGCATCCAGGGCTCCATCGACAAGCTGGCCGCCGAGAACCCCGGCAAACCGGTACCCATCGATCTGGTCACCACTTCCGCCTCCGGCCTCGATCCCGACATCACCCCCGACGCCGCCTTCTTTCAGGCGCCTCGCGTCGCCAAAGCCCGCAACCTGAGCGAAGACACAGTGCGCCAGTTCATCCAGCAACACATCACAACCCGCCAGCTCGGCCTCCTCGGCGAACCCCGCGTCAACGTCCTCGACCTGAACCTCGCCCTCGACAAGATCGCCAAATAGCTTTCGCCAAAGCGGCTTCCCCGCACACCGGCACTCCCTCCCTAAAACGCATGGGCTCTTCCCGAAGGAAGGGCCCATGCGACGTGCTTATCGGACCGCTCTAACTCGCCGCGCTCACGGCAAGGGTGTGTTCACGGTAAGGGTAACAGCGGTGGTTTGCGTCAGAGTCCCTGAAGTTCCGGTCACGGTCACCGTGTAAGTCCCAGGTGTGGTGCCGTTGTTGCCGCCTCCTCCTCCACCGCCACCGCCGCCGCAACCGATCCCGGCAACTGAAATAATCAGCGCCAGCAAGCCGAGCATCGCCAGCCAGTTACGCCGCCGTCTCGGGATGCCGAGAAACAGCACCAGCGCCAGAGTGGCTCCGCCGGCCGACGGCCAGAACAGCTTCTTCATCTGGTTCTCCGCCGTGGTAGACGCCGTGGTGTATACCGTCAGCGTGGCTGTCTGCGCGGCCGAGCCGCTGATCGTTACCGAAGCCGGAACGTTGCACGTCGCCGGATGGCTGGCGGCCGTTGGGGTAATGGCGCAGCTCAGGTTGACTGTGCCGGTAAACGCATACGACGGCGTTACGGTAATTGTCGAGGTGTTGCCGCTTGTCGCGCCCTGCATCACAGTGATGTTGCCGCTGTTGGCAAGAGCAAAACTCGGGGTGCCCACGGTGACCGTTACCACAGTGGTCTGCGTAATGGACCCTGACGTGCCTGTGACCGTTACCGTGTACGCTCCCGCGGTGGTTGTGGAGGTGGTGTTGACAGTCAGCGTGGCTGTTTGCGCTGTCGAGCTGCTGATCGTGACCGAAGCCGGAACATTGCACGTTGCCGGACTGGTCGCGCCGGACGGGCCCACTACCGCGCAGGTCAGGTCCACTGTTCCGGTAAACGCGCCCAAAGGCGTTACGGTAATGGTCGAGGTGTTCCCGGTTGTGGCGCCGGGGCTCACGGTGATGTTGCCGCTGTTGCTGAGGGAGAAGCTCGTGGAGCCCACCGGTGAGCCGCTGACCACTGCCGTAATCCCCAGCGTGTGAACGTACTTTCCCGTGGGATCCGCTCCCGTGACCAGCACGTTATAGCTCAGGTTCGGCGTATATTCCCCGGCGTTGATGGTGAGCGTTGCCGTTGTGCTTGTGCTGCTGCTCAGGCTGGGAGCCGAGGGCGAAATCGAGCACGTCACCCCCGGCGCCGCTGTGCAGGTCAGGTTGACCGCGCCGCTGAAGCCATTCACTGACGTCAGGTTGATCGTATCCGTCCCACTGCCGGTGCCACCGCTCATGCTGATGGGAACAATCGTGGCCTGCGGCGTCAGCGTGAAGTCCGAAAGCGGGTTGGAGACGGCGCTCAGTTGGAAGGCGGAGGGATTGTAGACGCTGTCGCCGTTGTACTGGAGCGTGATCAAGTTCGTTCCTTGCATGAGGCTCGAACTGCTCAATGTGAGATAAAAGTTTGATACATCCCCGGTGCCCGGTGACAAACCGATCGCTTCATAGTAGCCGTTCACGTAGAGGTTGACCGTGCCCGTGGGCGCCGGGTGTCCAATCTGGCCGGTTACCGTTCCGTTGATGGCAATTGTGGCGGTCGGCGAGATGCTCCCGGACATGGTTGCGGTTGTGGTGGAGTTCAGCAGGCCGCTTGTGCTCGTGTTCGCGACGGGTATTGCGTAGCTCTGCGAGTTGGAGTTGTAATTCCCATCTCCGCCGTAGCTGACCGTGACGGGATAGGTTCCGCTAGCCGTGCCTGCCGGGATGATGAAGTTGACTACCCCCCACTGGGCTCCAGTACCGGGGTCCACCCCTGGGCTCAAGGTGCCGGTGGTGGGTGTGCCGGAAGGCAACCCGGTCACGGTCACAGTGCCCGTTGGCGCGGCTATCTGGACAGGAATATAACTCGTCGTGCTTGAGTTGGAACTCTGGATACCGTTTACTATCTGGACGGTAAGCACTGTCGGCTGGCCGGTGCCGTTGATCGCTTCGCCATTCGTTAGGAACGAAGTGACCACGTTAAGCAACGGCGTGTCCTTCACCACTGTAAAGGGGATTGCAGCGGCTGTCTTCGCGTTGTAGCTGTTGTCTCCGCTGTAACTGGCCGTCACCGAGTGCGCGCCGACGGAGAACGGCGCATTGTATTCCGCGTCCCCCTCGACATTGATCGCCGCTGTGTTGAGAACCGTTGACGTATTGTCCGTGAAGGTCACCGTTCCCGTGGGAAGCGTGTACCCCGAACCTCCCGCGGCGGGAGCGGCCTTGGCGCTGAGCAAAAATTGCGTCCCGTAATCGACATTGGTTCCGGGAGTCGCGGTTGATGTATATGTGCCGGAGGCTGTGTAGATGTCGAAGGTCAGGTTGCTGTTCTCCGGGGTCACAGTGATCGAAACCGGCGTGGAGGTGCTCGTGCCGTTCGTGCCATCGCCGCTGTAAGAGCCCCAGATGTTGTAGGTGCCGCCCGGTAAGGTGCTCACGCTGCCGCTGAAAACTCCGCCGCTGAGGGCAAAGGTGCTGGCAGCATTGCTATTGAACAACCCGGGGAAACCTTGCCCCTGCTGCATCGGTTCCGTGCTGCTGGTCATCAGCGCCACCTCGCCGCTCGGCGTCCCGCTGCCGGTCACTGTGCCGCTCACCGTGATCGCGGTTCCGTGGGCGAAGCTGGTCGAGGAGGGCGTCAGCGTAGTCGTGCTGGCAGCGAAGGTGACCTTGTTCCAGTCCGTGACCAGAACATTGGCGTCAATCGTCCCCAGCCCGCTGGCCAGATCGTATCCCGCTTTGGCGTTATATTCCGGGGTCGTGCCGGTGCCGATCTGGCCTTCCGTCGCCGAACCATAGTAGGGATCGTCGATGACAACGGGGTTGGCGACAGCGATGCAGTCGGGCGTGCTTGGCGAGTAAGAGCAGGGCACGGAGTTGGTGCCAACCGTCACGTCATGGAAAGCCGCCGGGTACTGCTTCGCCAGCGGATAGAGCACAAAGTCCGCCTGCCCCTGGCGTCCATATTGCTGATTGACCAGCGCCATGATGCCCGCAAATGCCGGAGACGAAGCGGAGGTGCCGCCGACGCCGCTGATCTGAACCAGATTGCTCCCCGATGGCGTCTGGCAGTCGCCATCTTCGGCGCAGAGGGGATAGAAGCTGTAGTTGTCTCCGTTGGCGGCAAAGAGCGAGACATCGGGTATGTCGCGCACCCCGTCGCTCGGCACGCCGATTCCGGCCGCCGCGGTCTGCCACGAGGGCTTCGGATACCCGGCGGTGCAGGTAGCCCAGCCGCCATAGGTGCCCGTGCCGGAGCCGGTGGCGCAATTGCTGGCGCCGCCGCTGCCTGCCGCAATGGTGGAATACGTGTCGCCGGACTCGGTCAACGCGTTATAGATGTTCAGGCCATACTGGCTGTCGTTCCAGGGCTGTTCGGGGATGACGCTTTTCAGCGAAACCGCGGGCATCTGGGTGGGAGTCGTGTTCCAGTAGTTTGCGATGCTGGCCCCGCCACTCGCCCAGTCGCTGTAATAGAAGTCCGTTCCGCCCACGGAGACATTGAACGGCGTGGAGGTAAAGCCGCTGACCGCCTGGCCGCCGACCGCATAGTACTGCGAATCGAAGTTGTCGCATCCGGCGGAGCCGTTGTCGTCGGAGGAAATCATCACGGTGATTCCCTGCGCGGCGGCTTGCTCCCAGAGGTTGTAGATGAACTGGTTGGAGCTGCCCAGATACTTTTCGCATTCGCCCACGCTCACGCTGATGATGGGCGCAACGTTGGCGTAAACGGCGTGCTCCGCGGCCAGAATCAGGCCGTTTTCCGTCTCCGTGTCGCCGGCGGTAACCAGATAGACAATAGCGTTGGGTGCGACCGCTCCCGCCCACTCCACATCTAGGTAGGATTCGACCTCCCAGCCGTTTTGGCCGTCGGGATTGTTGATTCCATTCACCCCCGGGTCGTTCCCGTCGATGATCACCTGGGGCGGATTGTACGGAAGACCGAAAAGGCTGCGGAACGAATTCACCACGCCCATATTGAGGTTGGAAGGGTTGACGATGGCGATGGCCTGGCCGCTGCCGTTGATTCCAGCGGTATAGAGCGGAGCGATGTCGTACTGGACGGCATAGTCGCCCGGTGCAAGCACATAGTTGACGCCAGCGCTCGTGCCCCAGGTCCACTCCGGCGTGGCCTTGTCTGTTTTCGGATCGTACATGGCCTTGCCGAGCACCTTTATCGGGTGCTTCACCTGGAAGTTGTTCAGCGAGACGAATCCGCCCACCACGGGCGCCAGCGCCGCCGGAATCTGCGGATCGCTCGCGTTCGCGTAATGGGTCTGGCCGTTCACTTCATATTGATGAATCTGGGCATGGAAGGCGCTGCGAAACTGGCCCACGTTGCCCGAAAACTCGATGGTCTGCTTCCCTGGGTTCACCTTCGTGACGCTGAACCCGTGTCCGGTCAGCCAGGTTTCAACGGTCGCGATATCCTCGTCGGAGGGACCGAACTTCTTGCCGAACTCGTCCGGCGTCAGCCACTTGTGGTAGTTGGCGGTGCCCGGCGTGTGCAGCTCGCCGATCAGTTGCCGCAAGGCCGTTTCCTGGCTGGCGCTGCGCGTCAGAACCAGATGCATGCGGTCAAGCTGCTTGCTGTCGGGCGCGGCTCCGCGGTCGTTCTTGGCGTTGGCCAGCGGATGCATGGTGCCCTTGAGCGTTTTCAGTTGGCTCTCGTCGATCGGATTCACGATCCGTGCGGCGGGCGCGGGGTTCTGGGCCATCGCTGCCGTAACGCACAGCAATGTACCGGCCAATACACAAAGAGAACGCAAACGCAGAGTAAGCATAGTGGTATTCCTGTGCCTTTCTTCGGAGAAAATCCCCCTAGCGGAGGTAAAAGTTGCGTTTTCAATCACGAATGTCCGGGCATGTTTTCCGCACGCCGGCACTCAGCATTCAGCCTGACTGCCAAAGGTATCATAATTGGCTGACCCTTTTCGAGTCCGGCCGGCAATCGACTCCGCAATGAACTGGAGGAAAAGCTCCGCAACAGACACACCGGGAGGGACAAACATCTCAGACGAAAACCAGCCAGGAAGGTTGACCCCGCAATTCCCCCAAAAACGCGTTGGCCCTTCCCCCAGGGAAGGGCCAACGCGCCGCGCTTGTTGAACCGCTCTAATTCACTATCACTGTAAACGTGGTTGTGGGTGCCGGCGTGACCGGGGGGGTTCCGGTTCCGGTCACGGTGAATATGTAGCTGCCGGCCGTCGTCCCGGAATTGCCTCCACCTCCACCACCGCCGCAGCCGGCCAGGCTGCCCAGCGCTGCCATCACCGCCAGAACGCCCAGCATCGACCGCCAACTGCGCCGCCGCGCCGGAATCCCCAGGAAGACCAGGAAGGCCAGAACCGCGCCGCCGCCCGCTCCTGCCCAGCCCTTGCCGTTGCCCAGCTTGGGCCATACCAGCTCACTGCTGGCCGCAGTCGTATACACCGTGAAGGTCGCTCCGGTCCCACCCACCGACTGCGTCGTGTTGATGCCGGAACAGCTGGGCAGATCCGTCGCACCGGAGGGAGAGGTGGTCAGTGCACAACTGAGCGTGACGGTTCCCGTATAGACGGTGGAAGAACTCACCGTGACGGTTGAGGTCGCGGTCCCTCCGGGAGCTATTGCGCCCGGCGTGGTCGCAGCCAGCGCGTATATCGATTGCGTCACCGCCACGCTTGCCGTTCCCATGCCTGTGGCGTAGTTGATATCTCCGCTGTAAGAGACGGTCAGCGTATCGCTTCCGGCGCTCAGGCTGTTACCGGGAATGGTGATGGTGTAGCCGCCGCTAGAAAGCGCCACCGCCGCCGAAGTGTAACCGCCGCCGGACAGCGTCACCGTTCCCGTCGGCGTTACGCCTGTGCCGCTCACCGTGCCCGTCACGATCAGGCTCGATCCCGAATCCAACGTGCTCGACGCGGGCGTCACCGTCACGACAGGTATCAGCGGGACGTATGTCGTCACCGTCACGGTCGTCGCCTTGTTCGCTGAAGTGTAGATCGCGTCCCCGCTGTAGGTCACCGTCAGTGTGTCGTTGCCGGCGCTCAGGCTGTTGACCGGAATGGTGATGGTGTAGCTGCCGCCGGAAAGCGCCACCGCCGCCGAGGTGTAACCGCCGCCCGTCAGTTGTACCGTCCCGGTCGGCGTTGGTCCTGTGCCACTCACCGTGCCAGACACCGTCAGGCTCTGGTTCGTATACAGACTCGTTGCCGAAGGCGTCACTATCACCGTCGGCGTCAGTATGTTCACTGTAACCGTCGCCGTCCCGCTCGCCGCGTTGTAGTTCGAGTCTCCGCTATAGGCAACGGTCAGGGTATCGGTTCCGTTGCTCAGGCTGTCAGCTGGAATGTTGATCGTGCAGGCGCCGTTCGCAAGCGTGCACGCCCCCGACGTGTAGCCGCCGCCCGTCAGCTGCACCGTCCCGGTCGGCGTCGGACCGGTCCCAGTCACAGTGACTCCCACAACGACGATCGTGCTCGCGCCGACAGTAGTCGGGGACGGCTGCACCGTCACCGTCGCCGTCACCTTGGTCACTGTCACGCTTGCCGTCCCGCTCTCCTGGGCGTAAGTCGAGTCCCCGCTGTAGTTCGCCGTAAGAGTGTCGGTTCCGCCACTCAGGCTGAAGGCAGGAATCGTGAAGGTGTAGCTGCCGCTGGAAAGCGTCCCCACCGGCGACGTATAGCCGCCGCCCGACAGCACCACCGTCCCGGTCGGCGTTGTCCCCCCGGCGGGTACGCTGGCCACCGTCACCGTCACGCTCAAGGCGGTACTCACTTGCAGGCTGGATGACGCCGGCGTCACTGTCACGCTTGCTGTCGCAGTGCCGATCAACGATGTCCAGCCATTCACCACATTGGCCACGTTCAGCGACCCCAGGCCGGTGGCCATGTCAAAGCCGCGGGTTGCGTTGTAGCCGCCTTCAGTTGCGCTGCCGCTGGATAGAAGCCCAATCTCGTCCGTTACCCCTTCATAGGATTCGCTCGCCACGCAGTTGGGAGAGAGTTGCATGTAGTCGCACGGTTGGTCGTTCGTGTACTCGTCGATATCGTTGAAGTAGCAGGAGCTGCCAGCAGTCACGCTTTCCGCGCTGCAACTGGAGTAGGTCTGCTGGGCCGCCAGGGCGTAAAGTTCGGAGTTCGGGCTGCCCTGCGCCACGCCGGTCTTCTGGTTGATCAGCGCCATCACGCCGGCCATGGCCGGGGATGAGACCGATGTGCCGCCGACCTCCTGGTATATGTTTTCGGAGGTAGCGGAATAGGTGCATGCCGAACCCGCCTCAGAGACGCAGATCAGGTATGCGCTGCTATTGAACCCGTTCGACGCAAAGAAGCTGACGTCGGGAATATCGCGCACGCCGTCGCTGGGAAGGCCGGGGATGTTCGCGTTAGTCTGCCAGCTGGGCTTGGGCCATCCGTCATTGACTAGGGGAATGGAGCCATTGGCGGTGCCGGTGCTGGTGGTGGTGCTGACGCAACTGGAAACTGGCCCGGTAGCCGTGCCGGTGGTGCTATTGACCACGCACCCGCTCTTGCCGCCGCCGCCGCCTACTGTATCGACAAAGCCGGAAACATCCTCCGACCCCCCACTCAGCTCATAAATCAAATAATAGTTCTGGATATAGAAATTGCAGGAGGTCTCGGCATCGCTCGGGGTGGGCGTCGAGTAGCCATATCCGCTTAGTTCATTTGCCAGGTACTGCGCAGCGGCAATCCCCGTCGCGCTTGCGCAACTGTCGTTCCAGGGAATCTCGGGCACGTAGCCCAGGGCATTGGCCTGCGTGGTCGCGCTGTTCGAGGTGCCCCAATAGGGCGATGCTTTGCAGGCCGTGTTGGAGGTGAGGTCTGACGCGGGGCACCAGTTGAAGTCGGTGCCGCCCACGGCGGTGTCGTAGGGGCTAGAGGCAATGCCGCTAACCGAGAGGCCATACTCAGCGGCCCACGGCGTGCCGTACACCTGGTCCATGCCGTCATCGCAGGCGGCCGAGCCCGAGTCGCCCGAAGCCACGAAGGCGGCTATCCCCTCTGCGGCGGCCGTCTGCCACATGTCGTAATACGCAACATTGCCAGTGGTGCCTTCGCCCAACTCGCACTCGCCGTAGCTGACGTTCAGGATCGAGGCACTTACGGTCGCCTTGTTCTGGATGATATAGTTTGCCGACGAATAGACCGTGTCGGTTGTCGCCGAGTTCGAACCGGAGACGACCAGTACCTGGTCGGCGCCCGGAGCTACTGCTCCCGACCACTCCACGTCCAGCGAATTCTCGATCTGGTCGCCGAGCGAGCAGGTCGTGGTCGGATGCACGCCGCATTGGCCGGGGTCTGTGCCATTGGCAACGATGGTCGTGAACGATTTCACCGCCGGCAGGCCGAAGGCGCTGCGAAAGGTGGCTATGTCGGCAGGGAGAATGTCGCTGGTTCCGACGATGGCGATGGTCTGGCCCGTTCGGTCGATGCGATTGGCCGCATTCCATAGTGGAAGTACGTTGTAGATTGCGGCAAAGTCGTAAGGCGCCACGTCTTCGATCACGTCTCCGTAGGAGTCCTGCGTGCCGAACTGCGGGCGGGGCGACAGCCGCCCACCCACGCCGGAAGCCGCCGTGGATGCGTCGCTCGCGATCCGCTCCCATCTCCCCGTCTTGCTGTTGAATTGAACCTTGCTCCCCAGCTTGTGCATCGGCTTAGGGAAGAAGTTGTGCAGCGCCTTTACGCCTACCACCACCGGTGCGAGAGCCGCAGGAATCTGCGGGTCGCTCATGTTGCCGATATGCGCCGCGCCCTTCACTTCCAGGTTGTGAATCTCGGTGTGGAACGCGCTCTCCACCTGCCTGGCCGTCCCGCTGAAGCGGATCGTCATGCGATCCTTGCTTACTTCGTCCACCGAAAAACCATGCCCGGTCAGCCACTTCGAGATGGTCGCGATGTCGCTCTCCGAGGGACCGAAGTTCGCGCCCACTTCCTCAGGCTCAAGCCAATGGTGAAAGTCGGGCGAGCCAGGCTCGTACTGGCTGGCCACAAACTTGTCGAACGCCGCCTGCTGCTCCGGGCTGCGGCTCAGCACCAGAATCAAGTCGGTCATGGGGAGGTCCGGGCTCACCGGGCCGCGGTCGTTCCTGGCATTGGCCGCCGGGTGCGTGTTGCCCTTGAGCGTTGTCAGTTGGCTCTCGTTGATCGGGTTGACGATCCGCACGGCCGGTGCGAATTGCTGGGCCAACGCCGCTGAGGCGCATAGCAACGTACTGCCCAATAGACTGAGGGGAAGCGAACGCAAGGGACGCATACTGGTTTTCCTGGACCCTTTCTTCGGGGAACAACCCCGAACTCACGAAAACTTGCGGTTCCTATTAAAAATGTCCGGGCATGCTGCCCGCACGCCGTCAGCAACATTCAGCCTGATTGCCAAACGTATCATAATTGGCTGACCCGTTCCGCGTTCGGCCGCCAATCGCCTCCGCCATGAACTGGAGGAAAAGCTCCGCAGGGGAAAATATCCCGCCTCCTGTTCCTGTCTGCGCTTTCCTGACCACTGCAACAAGGAGACCGGAAGCCGGATCAAAAGGATGTCATCTCAGAATCGAACGTCTGCCGGTAGAAACACCGGGAGCGGACTAACTTTTTAGACGTAGACCAGCCAGGGAGGTTGACCCGCGGCGCCAAATAAAGCTAAGACTCCACCGATCCCCCACTGGGGTGGTCATCCGGGGTCCCCACGGACTCGGGGTCCCCGGCGAGTGGTCTTTGCTCGCTGGGGTGAAGGGACAGGTCTTCGTCCGTGGGGTGGTCTCCAGCCTCTACTTGACCGGCGCCACGATCTCCTGCGCCAGCTTGACCTTGCCCTCCAGTTGCTCGTCGGCCGATGACCGGCTGACGCGGACCGTGAAGCTGCCCGCATCGGCGTGCCAGGCGGCTGCCTTCTCGTCATACCAACTGAAGCTCCGCGCATCCAGCGCAACCGTTAAGTGGCGCGTCTGGCCCGGATCGAGCGCCACCCGTGCAAAGCCCTTCAGCTCCTGCGGCGGCCTCGGAACCTCGGGGTGATCTTCGCTCACGTACACCTGGGCCACGTCTGCCCCGGCCCGCGTTCCGGTGTTGGTCACATCGAAGCTGACCTCGTAAGCCCCCGCCCCGCCGCCCGGGTGAATCTTCAGCCCCGAGTATTTGAAGCTCGTATACGACAGCCCGAACCCGAACGGGAACAGCGGCTTCACGCCGTTGTGTTCGTAGCCCCGGTAGCCAACAAACACGTCGTCCTTGTACGGAATCGTCAGCGTCCCCGGCGTGGGGTAGTAGTACGCGTACGACGGATTGTCCTTCAGGCTCCGTTCCCAGCTGATGGGCAGCCGTCCCGAGGGGTTCACGTCGCCGAACAGCACCTCGGCCAGCGCCGTTCCGCCCTCCTCGCCCGGATACCAGTTCTCCAGCAGCGCGGCCACCTGGTCGATCCACCGCGATGCGTCCACGCTCCCGCCCGACGTCACCGTCACAATGGTCTTCGGATTCGCCGCCGCGATCTTCGCGATCAACTCCTCCTGGCCCGGAGGCAGTTGGAACTGGCGATCCGCGCCCTCGGTCTCGATCTCCGCGTCGTAGCCCACGGCCACGATCACCGCATCCGCCCGCTTGGCCAGCTCGATGGCCGACTGGTTCACCAGCGTGCCCTCCTGCGCAATGCCGATCTTGATGGCTTCACCGGTGAATTGCTCGCCGCCCAGAACTTCCAGCACCACCTTGTGCGGTCCGGGCGTCAACGGCAGCGTCGTCTGTTCCACGGCAAACTTCGGAATCTCCGCGTGGTCGATCGCCGTCTGCCCATCGATCGTCAGCCGGTACTTGCCCTGGTTCTCGACAAATACCACATAGTTGCCCGGAGCGCGGACAAAATAGTAGCCCGTCCAGCGGTCAAATCGCGGGGCTGCGCCCCCGCTCATGAATCCCATCATCTGGTCGGCGCTGATTGTGTTGATCAACTCCGCTAGATCCGGGTTATCCATCATGTTCTGTCCGCCGTTCGCCGTCATCTCCGTCCGCGTGGCCACCGGCTTGCCGGTAAACCCGGGGTTGTCGAAGCTCTCCACCGTCAGCCCCGGCACAAACTTGTCGCCAAACTGGCTGAACCCGGAGCGCATGGCCAGCACCGACAGCTTGGGAACTCCCCGGTCATAAAGCACATTGGCGTTCACGCCCAGCCGGTCGCTGATCCCCTTCAGGGCGCTGACCTCGGAGTAGACGGGAACCTGTCCGCTGCCGCCGGCCGTCGGAATCGCCGGGAAGGCGTCCGGCCCTATCACCGCGATGGTCTTCACCTTGGCCGGGTCCAGCGGCAGCAGGTTGCCCTGGTTCTTCAGCAGAACAATCCCCTCGCGCGCGCTCTGGAGCGCCGCCTGCCGTCCCTGCTGGCTATAGCGCGGAATGTTCTCGTCCAGCGGGTCGTGGCCGATCCAGCCAAACCGGTATCCCTCCCGCAGCAGCCGCCGGATCTTGTCGTCGATCGCCGATTCCTTCACCCTGCCGTCCTTCACCGCCGGCAGCAGGCTCTTTTCGTTCATGTAAATCCCGAAAGGCATCTCCAGGTCCAGCCCGGCGTTGGCCGCCGCCACGCCGTCGTGGGTCGCCATCCAGTCCGACATCATCACCCCGTCGAAACCCCACTGCTGCTTCGCAATCTCCACGTTCAGGTGGTAGTTTTGCGTCGAATGTTCGCCGTTCAACAGGTTGTAGGAATCCATGATCGCGCCCACGTGGGCCTTGCGCACCGCGGCCTCGAACACGGGCAGATAAATCTCCCTGAGCGCCCGCTCGCTCACCACCGAGTCCTCGGTAAAGCGGAAGTACTCCGAATTGTTGGCCGCATAGTGCTTGATCGTGGCGCTCACGCCCTGCGACTGCACGCCCTTGATGTAGCCCACCGCCGTCTCCCCGGCCAGAAACGGGTCTTCGCCGTAATACTCGAAGTTGCGCCCGTTCAGCGGCGCGCGATAGATGTTTGCCCCCGGCCCCAGCAGGAAGCTGGCGCCGCGCGACCGCGCATCCCGCCCGATCTGCGTCCCGACCCGCTCCGCCAGGTCGCGGTCCCAGCTCGCAGCCAGCCCGATCCCCGCCGCGTACGCCGTCGACGGTGGTGGAATGTGCGCGCCCATCGGCCCGTCGCTCATCCGGAAGGCCGGAATCCCCAACCGGGCAATCCCCGTCGAGGCCATCATGCTCGAACCGGAGAGCATCTGTATCTTCTCCTCCAGCGTGAGCTTCGAAATCGTGTCGTTGATCTTCTTTTCGTCGTCCGCGCTCTGCGCCCGGCTCGCCGCCCCGCCAAACAGGACGGTGCTCATCAAGACTGTGAAGGACAAAAACAGGGTCGGAAAGACGCGCCGCGCCCTCTTCCCTTGCATTACGTGCTGCATGTTGCCTCCTGAATGTCGAACCCGCTCATTCTAAAGCACAGGCCGCGGTTCTGGTTGGGCGTGTGCCGGATTTCTGCTCTAACTCCCGCCCGGCAATCGCCTTCGCGACGCCCGGCGGCAGATACACTTTGCGTCCACTTTCATAGGACGGCCCTCCGCTCCGGGAAGCCGCAATTCCCTTGAACATATTCCGCCTGCATGGCCACGGAACCGGACCCCATGGGGGTCCGTTCCCAAAATCTGAATTGGAATAGCCAACCCGGCGTCAGCCCTGAACAGCTGCGCTTGAAATACGTTATCCTTGAGCGCGTACAGTTTCGCTATTGAAATTGCGCGCCGGGAGATGACCGCTTGCCCAGGACTAAGATCAAACGGCTCTACCTGATTCCCATTCTCTCCAAGGCCCTCGACGTACTCGAGCTGCTGGAGAACAGCCACGTCCCCGTCGCCCTCGAAGACATCCACCAGAAGACCAGCATCTCCAAGACCAGCGTCTACCGCATCCTCAAGACTCTGGTGCACCGCGGCTATGTCGCCCAGGCGCAGGACGGCCGCTACCGCCTCGTTTCCCGCCCCCGCCGCCTGCGCTTCGGTTTCGCCGCCCACAGCGCTGAGATGCCCTTCTCCGTTGCCGTCGCCCAGAGCATCACCGCGGCCGCCGCCGCATCCGGCGTCGAATTGCTCGTCCTCGATAACCGCGCCGATCCCGCCATCGCCATCCGGAACGCCGAAGAGTTTGTCGCCAGGCGTGTTGATCTGGCGCTCGAGTTCCAGGTTCCGGAGCATGAGGCCCCGCGCGTGGCCCGCGTCTTCAGCAAGGCCGGCATCCCGCTGATTGCCATCGACGCGCCCCTCCCCAACGCCACCTACTTCGGCGTGGACAACTTCGAGGCCGGCTATGAAGCCGGTTCCCTCCTCGCCCAGCATGTCCTGCGCAAATGGAAGGGCAAAGTCAACTGGGTCTTGGGCGTCGGATTCCCTGAAGCCGGCAGCTTTGTCCAAAGCCGCATCACCGGCGCCTTCGACGGCATTCGCGACCGCCTCGCCGATATACCCGCCGACCGCTTCGTCCAACTCGACGGCCGCGGCATGCGCCAGCCCAGCCAACTTGCGATCGCCGATTTTCTCCGCGGCCAGCGCAGGGGCCAGCACTTCCTGGTCGCCGCCGCCACCGATTTAAGCGCCCTCGGCGTCCTCAACGCCGCCCGCCAGGACGGCCGCGAGCGGGACTTCGCCATCGCCGGCCAGGGCTGTATCCCCGAGGCCGTTGACGAGATGCGCACCGGCAAAAGCGCCCTCATCGCCTCCATCTCCTATGAAGCTGAATCGTACGGCCCGCGCCTCATCCAACTCGGCATTGCCCTCCTGCGCGGCTACACCGTCCCTCCCTGCAACTATGTCCGCCACAAAGCCGTAACCCCGGAAACCCTCGGCGCTGTCAGCTAGGCCAATCAGTGTTGAGTATCGATCGTGAAGCCGCCCAAATCGCTAGTCCCCGCCATTTGAACGTCGTCGTTGAGACCGGTGATATTGCTCATCCCACTGATATCACCCGGATATATGACGGATTCGATTGTTCCGTCCGTGTTGATGAAGAATCCAAAGGGGTAGCTATACGAGGCAAAGTAGGTGCCGGCGATCTGCCCGTTGTTGTTTAGGCCACAGACATAAAAGCTCGTATCGCTCGTCGTCACGGCAACTGTGTATGTGTTGTCCGCGAAAAACATTGCGAACGCGGCGAGTAGAGAGAATAGACGAGGGAGTTTCATGCACATTCTTTTCGGGTGGGATCGTAGGAGCTCTAGCTTGAATTTGTTAAGTCATTATTCAGTTATAGTCTAGTAGGTAACTCACTTCTCAGTTTTGCGTACTGTCGGAAGGGGTATCAGCAGCGGTCGGCACAGTTTTGGGATCGGTAAGTTTCGGTGGAAGGGTTGACATCGGTTTCGTGGCTGGCATGGGCGTTACGGGGTCGGTAGTAAGAACGCCGTTGCGGGCGCGTGGGGTAATCGTTGTCCAAGAGGCCCCGCCGTCAATGGTTGAGGTCAGGTTGCCGGAGCAGTTCATCCACCCCTCACTTGGCGTAAGAAAGCTGAGGTCACAATTGTAGGAGTTGACAGGAGAATTGGCACCATCCGTCGTCCCGCTCTTTGGAAGAATTTTTGTCAGAGTTGGCTGCGATCCATGAGGAGCGAAGGAACGTATCCAAGTTGAACCGGCAACGGTTGACCTTATACTTGATCCTACTGAACTTTCGGCCAGATTGGTCAGTATTCGATCCTGCTTCCAGGTGCGTCCGCCGTCCTGGGTTGCAAACAGTACAGCGACAGACTTTGAAGCTTCGGAGTCTGAATAGGTTACAGCCTCGTAACCGTTGAGACTATCCGTGAATGTCGGCAGACTGTATTCCGGGTAACCAAACTGAGCGAATTCTTTGGGCACCGGTAAAGCGACAGCCTGGTAGCTTTCTCCTCCGTCGTGGCTCATGCCCAGTTGTGAGCCGCCATCTTCGCCGGAGCGACCAATCATCCAGATATCCTTGTCTGTAACGGCAAGAATCCCGTCAATTGACCCGGCAACTCCGCTCCTTGCCCAATTCCAGGTTCGGCCTCCATCGGAGGTGGAGAGCGGGACACTACTGGCAAAAGCCATGCTTCTAGCCTCGTCCAAGCTTATCCAGCCATGGAGTTTGTCCGCGAAGACAATGATTCCATTATCAGTAAGCCCATGCTGGCCTTTCCATACCGGTAGATTCTCGCTGGTCCAGGTCGTTCCGCCATTGGCGGTGGCGGAGACGTAAAAAGTCTGGTCGTTATCCGGCGAATCAGGAGTAGGGTTTTCGTCGCCTTGAATATGATGCGCGACAAGCACCCATCCGGTATCCGCGTCATTGAAGAAGACAGAGGCAAGCTCGTCCCGATTCGGATTGGGCGGGGAGATGTCTTTCCAGTGCGCGCCGTTATCGGTGGTGAAGAACAGCCGAGCACCGGTCGAGGCCCATCCGGTGCCGGAGGAGAGCAGCTTGAAGTCCTTTATTGGCAGCGCCGTAACCGGCATTTTGGCGATCTGCTCGGGGGTGGGCTGGTGGGGTGTGGAGGCCCCTGCCGGGGCGGGTTGAGGGTGAACGGCTACCCCTTGCGCCCCCGCATGGAGGGCGAAAAGCGATGTGACCGCGGCAAGAACTGCAAAAAACCGGGTGACTTTCACATAAAACTCCTTTCGGCTGGGATCGTAGGTTACCGGCTAGAGCCCGTCAAGTTACTTTTCTGCGTTTTCATCCTGTGGCGAGGCCTGAAAGGCTCAAACTGGCCCCCGGCATTGCCTGTAAGTTGCAAAGTCCATCGGCCGCGGCTTCCGCCCTGTTTATTCCTTACTAAATATCGAATCCGGGGCGCCCGGCGATTCTGTTTGGCCGGCGCCCGCCGCGCGCGGTTCCTGCTCCCGCTGGGATACAATCGAGCCTAAGCGCGCAACAGCCCCCAAGTCAGCGGGATGGGCCTTCAGTGCGCTAATTTCGTCGTTCCACCCGGAGCAAGACCTTCCGCATGGCCCGCATCTATCCATTTCGCGCCTGGCGCTACAATCCCTCCACTGTCCGGCTGGAAGATGTGGTCACCCAGCCCTACGACAAAATCTCTCCTTCCATGCAGCAGGCCTACTACCAGCGCAGCCCCTTCAACCTGGTGCGCATCATCCTCGGTCTGCCTGAACTCTTCGACACCGAGCGCGGCGAAAGCGTCTACACCCGCGCGGCGCGCGACTTTCGCGCCTGGCGCGAACAGGGCGTCCTGGTCCAGGAAAAAGACCCCTGCATCTTCGCCTACTCCCAGAGTTTCAAGGTCCCCGGAACCGGAATCGCCAAGGAACGCCGCGGCTTTATCGCCCTCGGCAAGCTCCACGAATACTCCGAGCAGGTCGTCTTCCGCCACGAGCAGACCCTTTCCAAGCCCAAGAGCGACCGGCTCAACCTGCTCAAAGCCACCCATGCGCACTTCGGCCAGATTTTTATGCTCTACTCTGACCCCGCCCGCAGCGTGGAGAAGATTTTGTACGACGGCAGCGGCCCCGCTGACGCCGAGGTTACTGACGAGTACGGCGTACTTCACCGCCTGTGGCGCATCGCCGACCCCGCGGCCATCAACCAGCTCACCACCGCCATGGCCGACAAAAAGCTCATCATCGCCGACGGCCACCACCGCTACGAGACCGCGCTGAACTACTTGCAAGAGCACACCTGCGGCTCGCCGGCCAGAGCCGAGCACAGCACCGGTCAATTGCCCCAGCCCGGCTGCCCTGAGGCCGCCGCCAC
>JBEKZR010000280.1:0-5200 GCA_049509715.1 Occallatibacter sp.
TGTGGTGGTTGTCAATACGTGCAGCGTGACGGCGGAGGCCGACCGGGCTGCGCGGACCTTCATTCGCCGGGCGCACCGGCTCAACCCTGCTGCGAGGATCGTTGTGACCGGCTGTTCCGCGCAACGCGCGCCACAGGAATTGGCCAGGATGGCCGGCGTGGCCGCCGTGGTGGGCAACAGCCACAAGGCTCTGGCCCCGGAGATCATTCTGGGGCTGTTGGGGCGCGCGGCATTACACGAAGGCAACGGGTTGATACAGCTACAAACTGCAACTAACATCGAGCGAGCGATAAGCGAGCAGTTGGCCCCACCGCAGGTGGTCTGGGCGGACGACCGCTTTGCCCACTCGTTTCTTGAGGAGACGCAGATTGTGCCCGGCGCGCAGACCCGGCCCAATCTCAAAATCCAGGAGGGGTGCGGGAACCGCTGCGCGTTTTGCATCATTCCCCAGACGCGCGGCCCCTCCCATAGTCTGCCCGCTGCCAGCGTTCTGAAGCAGGTGGAGGGGTTTGTGGCGGCCGGGGGCAACGAACTGGTCCTCTCGGGGATCAACCTGGGACGGTGGGGAAGGGATTTGGCCGGTTCTCTGGATACAGGCGAAGCAAGTGCGTCGCATCCGCCGCTGGCGGGGCTGACGTTGGCGGGACTTACACGGCGGATTCTGGAGCAGACCCGGCTGCCCCGGCTGCGGCTCAGCTCGATTGAGCCGATGGATTGGGACGCAGAGCTGATCGGGCTGATGGCGGAGTTTGCAAGCCCGCAGGCTGGAAGGGCGCGGCTGGCGCGTCATGCGCATTTGCCGTTGCAGTCCGGCTCGGACGCCGTGTTGCGGCGGATGCACCGGCGCTACCGGCCCTGGCACTACGTGGAAAAGGTCGAAGCGCTGGTGCGGGCGGCTGGACCGGAGCTGACGCTGGGCGCGGACGTAATGGTGGGGTTTCCTGGCGAGACGGACAGCGAGTTCGAGGAGACGCTGGAGCTGGTGCGCGCACTGCCCTTCGGCTACCTTCACCTTTTTCCCTTTTCCCCGCGGCCGGGGACGCGGGGATGGGCGCTGCATGCCCAGGCGCCGGTTCCAGCCGCGGTGGTAGAAGAGCGGATGGCGGCGCTCCGCGCTCTGGCGTCTCGGAAGAGTTCCGAGCACAGAAGAAAGTTCGTGGGCCGGGAACTGGAGGCCATTACGCTGCATACGCCGGCGGAGTTGGCAGGCAGGGGTTGGGCGGCTGCCCTGACGGAGAACTTTCTGCCCGTGGAGCTTGCGGGCCGGATGGCTGCCAACCGGCTGGTTCGGGTGCGAGTGAGCGGGTTGAACGCCGGGGGAACGCTCGAAGCGGCTGGCTCGAATCCGCCGTAAACCCTTTGTTCAGCGGAGCCGGGCCAATGCTATACTCAGTGTGCGTTCATGTGCCCGCGGCGATTTCGGGTTGTTCCAGCAGGCGGGCAGCGACAACTTTTGGAGGAGCACCATCGCACTCGACAAACGTTCGGCCAAGTCCTTTATCCGCATAAACGACCGAATTCGCGCGCGCGAAATCCGCGTAATCGACGAAAACGGAGAACAGATAGGCATTCTTCCGCCCTTTGAGGCGCTGAAGATTGCCCGTGAACGGGGCCTGGACCTGGTGGAGGTTTCGCCCAATGCGGTTCCCCCGGTCTGCCGCATCCAGGACTATGGGCGCTACCTCTACGAGAAGGACAAGAGCGAGCGCGCCGCCCGCAAAAAGCAGAAGGTGATCGTGGTCAAGGAGGTCAAGTTCTCAGTGACCGTGGACGAGCACGATTACCAGACCAAGAAGAACCAGGCGGTCCGCTTCCTGGTCGATGGCGACAAGGTGAAGGCCAGCCTGCGCTTCCGGGGCCGTCAGATGGCCCACCGCGAACTGGGCTACAACATCATCAACCGGCTGATTCAGGACATCGGCGAGGCCGGCATCGTGGAGTTCATGCCGCGGATGGAAGGGACGGTTCTGCACGCGATTCTAGCACCGGCGAAGAAGCAGGAAGCTCCCAAGCCCAAGCCTGTCACGGCTCCGCAGCCCCAAGCTGCCGCACCGGCGCCGCAGGCGCAATAGGACACATCCACCCCAGCGGCGGCGACCCGCGGCATGGCGGGGACACCAGCGTTGCGTTATACTGATTAAAGCCTCAAGAGGGCAGGGGAAGTCCTGTCTCACGGGCAATACGGTAGAGTGATCCACTCTGCCGAACAACGAAATCAACGAGAAAACAATGCCCAAGTTGAAGACCCATACGGGCGCGGCCAAGCGCTTCAGCAAGACTGGAACCGGCAAGATCAAGCGGGGCCAGACGAAGACGCGGCACATCCTTACTTCGAAATCGCCAAAAGTGAAGCGCAAGCTGGGCCGTACCCTGCTGGTTTCAGATGGCGACTACAAGAAGGTAGCGCGCATGATTCCATACGCCTGATCGCTGAGCTGATTCCAAAAGGCGGAATCAGCGCTTCAGGGCCGCAGTCCGCCACGGCGGAGGCCCCCGGCAGGCCGGACAACTTGAGAGTCCGGAACCAGCCGAGAGATCAAGGCTTGACGAGAGCGAGTGAAGAGGTTTACCGGCCTGAATTGATGGCCCTCCTGCCTCCAGCCGCGTGACTGACGAACGCAAAACGGAGAATATGCCATGCCCCGCGTAAAACGCAGCACCAAGCGGAGTGACCGCCGCAAGAAAATCCTCGAAAGAGCAAGCGGCTACTTCCTGACGAAATCAAAGCTCTACCAGGCAGCGCAGGAATCTGTCGAGCGCGGCCTGAAGTTTGCCTACACCGGCCGCAAACAGAAGAAGCGCCAGTTCCGCTCGCTGTGGATCGTGCGCATCTCGGCCGCGGCCAAGTTGAATGGCACCAGCTACTCGCAGTTCATCAGTGGACTGAAAGAGGCCGGGATTGAATTGGACCGGAAGATTCTGGCCGACATTGCCGTGAACGATGCGGACGGATTCGCCAAGCTGGTGGAGCGGGCCAAAAAGGCTCTGGCGACGGTGAAGGCGTTGAGGAAGCTCAGCACATAGCAACTGAGTGGCTTGAACGGCCCGGAGTCTTGTGGATTCCGGGCCGTTCTGCGTTTGGGGTATCATTCTGATTGATAACAGGCTGGATTGAAATGATGGAGTATGCGGCTGTCTTCGAGAAAACATCGAGCGGATGGAGCGCCTACGCTCCCGACCTGCCGGGGCTGGGCGTGGCGGCCGCTACCTTCGAGGAGACGGAGCAGTTGCTGCGCGAGGGGATTAAACTCCACATCGAAGGAATGCGCGAGGATGGGCTGCCTGTTCCCGAGCCACCTACTCAAGTAATGCGGATGGTGATTCCGGCGTGATGCAAACTCAACCGAGGATCATGAGCAGGTTTCGGAAACGAAGCTGAATATATCGAAGACCGGTTTTCCTTCGATAATTCTCGCCCCGAATATGACTATTCCGTGGATGTGGAAACTCTCTCTGACCGCAGTTCCGCATCCAACGACGAGAAAATTCCCCTTATCCGGCCGTACCTCCTGCAATTCAAACTTCGTCAAGTGTGGACGCCCACCGGTTTCGATGGTGTATTTCATCAGCTTTGAGAATTGCTTGCGATCCATGTCTGGACCAGATTCGCCCAAAAGGAGCTCCCGCTTCACTTCGACGGTCTGATCCTGAATCTCCCAAAGATCGGCCCAATTCTTCTTTACTTGGTCGGATACATACCTCTCGATTCCGGGCTGGAGAATACTGCGCTGTTCCGGCGTGAGTGCGGAATATGGGTTGGGTTCTGTTGCCTGTATTGGCAAGAAAAGCAGAAGGAAGGCGGCAATCAGGACGTGCTTCATGATGGCCAATATAGAAGCCCTCCTCCACGCGTGACAAGAGGCATAAAGATTCCGCCCCATGTAATGGTTTATCCTGCTGTGTACGCATGATGAACGAAGAAATACCCAATCTGACGGCATTTGACGAGGCTGCGCTGGACGAGGCGTTTGGCGTGCTGGAACGGCAGGCGCGCGACGCTGCCGCCGCGCTCAATGGCGAGGCGGATGTGGAGGCTTATCGCCTCCAGTGGCTGGGCCGCAAGCAGGGGCTGCTCAAAGAGATCCAGGACCGGTGGCAGAAGGTTGCTCCGGCGGAGGCGAGGAAGCCCGTAGGGGTGCGCTTCAACGCGCTCAAGGCGGTGGTCGAGGGGCTACTGGAGCAGGCGGCCGGCGCCGGCCCGACGGACGCGGCGCTGGCTGCTGCGGCTATCGACATTACGCTGCCGGGGACGCGGCGGCTGACCGGGGCCGAGCATCCGATTACACGTACGCTCAACGAGATTGTCGGCGTCTTCGCCGCGCTGGGCTATTCGGTGGGCGTGGGGCCGGAGGTCGAGACCGACTACTACAACTTCGAGTGCATGAACTTTCCGCCGGACCATCCGGCGCGGGACACGCAGGACACGCTGGTGGTTGCCGGGCAAGACCGGCGCCCGCAGCGCGACCGGCTGTTGCTGCGCACGCACACCTCGCCCGTGCAGATGCGGACCATGGAGCAGCAGCAGCCGCCGGTGCGCATCGTCATTCCCGGCAAGGTGCACCGCAACGACGCCGCCGACGCGACCCACTCGCCCATCTTTCATCAGGTCGAGGGTCTCTGCGTGGACACGAACATCACCTTCAGCGACCTGAAGGGAACGCTGGACCACGCCATGAAGGCGTTGTTCGGTTCGGCGGTGAAGACGCGCTTTTACCCTTCGTTCTTTCCCTTCACCGAGCCCAGCGCGGACGTGCAGATCAGCTGCATCTTCTGTGGAGGAAAAGGCTGCGGCAAATGCAAGCAGTCGGGGTGGATCGAGCTGCTGGGCTGCGGCATGGTGGACCCGGCGGTATTTGCGTTCGCGGCGGAAAAACAACCTGCTTACGACCCGAAAAAGATCTCCGGATTCGCGTTTGGCATGGGCGTGGAACGCATCGCGATGATGAAATACGGAATCAGCGAGATCGGGTCACTTTTTGCGGGTGATATGCGCTTCTTAGGGCAATTTGCCTGATGGGGAGTTAACGCTCACTCGTGGCAAGGAATACTAATGAAGATACTGACGAAATGGCTTAGAGCATACCTGCCGGGACTGCCGGTGGACGATGCGCGGCTTGCCGAAGACCTGACCTTGCGCGGCATTGCGGTCGAGGGAATTTTTGATCTCGGCGATGGGAACGGCTCGCTCTATGAGATGGAC
>JBEKZR010000281.1:0-5163 GCA_049509715.1 Occallatibacter sp.
GCTCCCGGCGGTGCGGAAGATGCAGGCGGCGTCCAGTCTGTTTTGAATCAAAGACTTCCGTTGGTCACAGAACCGCGCTGGCGCCGGCCTTCAAATCCGCGAAGGAGATCAGGTCGATAGTGGGAAACTCTTTCAGCGCGTGCAGCGCCTCCCGCTCGGCCTCCCGCGAGGCCAACAGGCGGGTGCGAGCCTGGGCCAGATCGGCGTCGTTGTAGCCGGGATGCGTCACCAGCTCCCATGTGCCTGGCGGCAGGCTCCGGAGCAGGGAACTGACTGTTTTGCAATCAAGGGACCCGGTCGCCAGCACGCCGATGGCTCCGTCCGTGGTCGTAAAGCCTGCTTCCGCCACAATGCGCCGGAATGCAGGCTCAAACTGCCTCAGCAGGCTGACTTCCGCCCGCCGCAGCCAGGGAGCGCCGGGCGTGGCGCGCATGCTCCACGCCGGTTCAAACGGATTGCGAATGGCGCGGATGCCGCGACCGGCCGCCGCCCGCAGCAGGGGCTCAAGCACGGGGCGAAACATGTGCACGTGCTTGTGCGTGTCAATGTGCGTAAGTGCAATGCCCTCAGCCTGGAGCAGGGCGATTTGCGCTGCGGCTTCGGCCTCCACCTCGGCGGCGCGGATGCGGCCCGCAAAGAGCCGCTGCAAAAACCTGCCCAGCGCCGGCTGAAAACGGCCCGTCCGCCGCTCGGCCAGTGTGGGAATCTCCCCCGGCGGCAGTACCGGATCTCCATCCACGAGAACCACATGGCAGCCCACGCCCAGTGTGGGTGTAGCGCGCGCGATGCCGACGGCCGCGCCCGTGGCAGCAGCCCCAGCCATCAGCGTTGCGCTGGTTAGCACCCCAGCCCCATGCAACTCCGAGATCGCGCGATTGACTCCGGCAGTCAGCCCGAAGTCGTCGGCGTTGACAATCAGACGGCCCACCGGCTGAGTCTATCAACTTCGGCCAGAGCGTGGCCCACCCCGCCAGGGTAACCGCGCTGGTATGATTTCAAAAGGCCGCAATCGCCTTGCCGTCCTGCGTGGGCGGTTAGCTCAGTTGGTTAGAGCGCCTGCCTTACAAGCAGGAAGTCGGGGGTTCGAGTCCCTCACTGCCCACCATTACTTTTTGTGCCTGTCCCGCTCGATAGAATAAAGACAGTCTACTGCCGAACGGAGCACGTTTGAAAAAGAAGCAATTGATCCTGAGCTTGATCCTCCTGGTTGCGCTGGTCGCGCTGGGAGTTTACGGGCAGCACAAGCATCCTTTCCACTGGCACGCGTTTATAGAGCAATTCAAGCTGGCCGACTGGCGCAGGATCGGCGTTGCCGTCGGCTGCATCTACCTGGCCTACATCTTTCGCGCCGCGCGCTGGGCCTTGCTGCTCAAGCCCAACAAGAAGGTGCCGCCGCTCTTGCTGCTGGGAACGCAGGTGATAGGCTTCACGGCGGTCGCGCTGATCGGCAGAATCGCGGATCTGGTGCGGCCTTACCTGGTGGCCAGGAAGACCGGCTTGCCGCTCAGCACCCAGATCGCGGTTTACATCGTCGAGCGGCTCTTTGACGCCGGCTCGATGGGCCTGTTTTTTTCCTCCGCCATGTTGCTGGCCCCGGCTGGAACGCTTCCCCATCCTGAGCTGTTCCGGAAGTTCGGCTACTGGGGTCTGGCCGGCACCGTGCTAGGCGCCCTGTTTCTGGTTGCCGTGCGCCTGGCCGGGGGAGTTGTGGCTTCATTCATGGAGGGCGCCTTCGGCATCGTCTCCAGGCGCCTGGGCCATGCCGTGGGAGGAAAGATTCGCGGCTTCCGCACCGGCCTGAACACGCTGCGCACGCCTGCCGATTTTGCCGTCACGCTGCTGCTTTCAATGGCCATGTGGGGGCTGATTACGATGGCCTATGTGGAAGGGACGCAGGCCTTCTTCAGCGGCTCGCAACGAGCCTCTGTAACCCTGGGCAAGTGCATGGTGCTCATGGTCGGCGGCGGCGTGGCTAGTATCGTTCAGTTGCCGGTGCTGGGCTGGTTTACCCAGATTGCCGCGCTGGAAGAGATATTGAGAAACGTCTTCAGCCTGCCGCCCGAGACCTCCACCGCCTGCGCCGCCACGTTGCTGCTGGTTACCTTCCTGAGCATCGTGCCCGTGGGCCTCGTCTGGGCGCAGTTGGAGCACGTCAGCCTGCGCAAGGTGGCCGTGGAAAGTGAATACGCGGGCGAGGAACTGACGGAAGACAACCTCTCGAAATCCACAGAGCAGGGCGGATAGCGGGCCGGCTACGCTATCCATTGCGGGAACCGGCCTTGCTCTCGAGTGAACGCAGACCGCTGGCCGGACGAGAGGGTATTCTAGCCGGCGGTTCGTGGCTCATACGTATCCCCCGGGATTGCGGGCCTGGTAAACCGGATCGCATCCGGACCCACCGCTCCGCCCGTCATGATCATGCTCATCGCCTGCTCCATCGTCAGGTCGGTGTCTGTAACTCGTTCGATGGGCAGAATCTGCAAAAAGGCCGAGGTCGGGTTGATGGCGTTGGGCAACAAGACCGCGGCAAGCACTTCACCGGTCGTCGTGTCGGTCATAATCCGGGTCAAAAAGCCGATCGACTTCTGGCCTGGAATCGGGAAATCCACCAGCACCACGCGCTGGCTGGTCTCCTTCTTGGCCATCATGGTGTCCAGCAGTTGGCGCACGGACGAGTAGACCTTGGCCACAAAGGGCAGGCGCTCCAACACCGCCTCGAAGAGGCTGAAGGCCTGGCGACCAATGACCAGCGAGGTCAAGCGGCCCACCACGTAGAGCACGATCAAGGTGAGCACGATGGCCGTCAGAGACTGCAGCCACGGCTGGTTGAGCCACGCCCTGGGAAAGAGGACCGCCAATAGCTGGACCACAGGCAATCCGGCCTTGGCTAGGGAGCCGAGGAGGAAGCTGAAGATCAGATAGGTAACGAACAAAGGTCCGATGGTGATGATGCCGGCCAGGATGTTGCGTTGCAGGCTGCGGAGCGTTCGGGCAAGGACTGGTTTCACACGCCTCTCCTGTGAATGAGGATACGCGACCACGGCCATCGTGGGTGTGAGGGCCTGCTCACACCACAAGGGCGGTGGCGCCGGGAGATTCACCCGGCAACCGGACCTGATTACCCGCACGATGCGGAAATCCCTTATAGTGTGAAGGAAGAAGGAAGCCCATGAACGATGCAGAGAGTTTGGAGTTGAGCGATCAGGGCCGCCGGGCAGAAACTGCGGATGAGCCGAATCCGCGCGCAGTTGGGTTCCCGGTGCCGGCTGGAATTCAAGGCGCGGCCCCGCAAACGCAGATCCAGGGCGATCCGCAACGTTTCGCGGCAGTCCCTCCTCCCAGGCGCGCGCTGGCCCACTCATCGGCTTCAGCGGTCGAACAGCCCTCCGGCTTTCAGCGCGCCATGAATGCGCTGCGCTTGGCGTTGCCGTTAGTTCAGCGCGTTTTGCCTCTGCTGGACGGAAATGTCGGTACCGCGGTTTCCAATCTCCTGAGCCCGCATTTGCAAGCGCCCCCGCCGCCCCCGCCGGTCGACCTCGCGCCCATTGAGGACGGGCTGGCGGAGCTCCGGTCGCAGCATCGTGAACTGCGCAATCAGGTCGTGGAGCAGAATTTGTCGCTGAAGCGGGTCCAGGATCAGTTGCAAATGGTGCGCGAAGCCACGGACAGCAATGCGCTGGAGCAGCAGAAACTCCTCGGGGATCTGAAGGCCGTCGGCAAAAAAGTCAATCTGTTTGCCTATTTTGCATTGACCCTTCTGGGGTTATCCGTCCTCCTGAATGTGTATCTGTTTCTCCTGATCCGGCACATTCTGCCCTAGCTCCCATCGCTCCGCGTTCCGGCCTCGAGCCATTGGGAGTGGCCGCTCCTTGCCCAGAATCGACAGAATGACTGCATGTGGGGACTTCGTATGACGCGCCAAACCGGTCCGGGCTTGAAATGACTAGTTTTCATGTTATCAATCGGAATGTTGATTATGTGAACACAGATTGATGAATTTTGCCGCCTTTTTACGAACTTCGCCGTGGCGGATGTTGCCAGTCGTATTTTCAGGAGGTTAGTATTCGGCATAGTTCATCCGGGTCTGCTTACTATAGCCCGGTCTTACGTCCACTATGCAGTCGTTCCCAAGTTCACAGAGCTTTACCAACGAGCGGCGCTGGCCGGCGCACGCAATCGGAGTGTCTCGTTATGGCATGGTATGCCTACTGCATCGGTGAAAGACAAGCATTTCCTGAAATGGCCCGTCATCGCAAACCTGTTCCGATGGAATCGGTCCTCGGTGTGAGCGGCAACCAGGTCTTTCTTTACCCCGCCAGCGAGCTGGCCGTCGTGGTCAGCGAACACAACCCCGCCGAAGCCCTCAACCAGAAGTCCGGCGTGGACCATGCCCGGGTCATCGCCGACTGTTTCCGGCATTCCACGGTGCTGCCCTTCCGGTTTGGAACCGTCTTCAACGACGACGACAGCCTGCGCAGGTCCATCCGTTCCAACCAGCGCCAGTTTCTCGGCCACATCGACAAGCTGCGCGGCAAGACCGAGATGCACCTAAGGATGTTCGTCGACGACCGCTGTGGGCGCGAGATCGAGAAGCATCTGCCTGCCCAGAGCGCAGGCCGGCAGTATCTAACCAAGCTGCACGAGAACGCGGCCCGCGCGCACGAGCGCCAAACCCGCGCCCGCGCCGTCAGCTTCCAGATGCACCGGCTGTTCCTGCCCCTGGACGAAGAGGTTAGTTGCCGGCTCACCGAAAGCGGCAGGATGGTGCTGGATATTGCCCACCTGATCGAGCGCAGGCACGTGGAGCGCTACCAGAGCAAGTTCGCCACCACCAGCGCCATGATGCGCGAGAGCCAGATGCAGCTCTCCGGCCCCTGGCCGCCCTACCACTTCGTTCACCAGCTCACCCGCGGAGCCCATGCGCAGCCGGCGTCAACCGTTCCGGCGCAGCCGGCAATGCCCGCTGCCGGGCCGTTGGTCAGCATCCCGGAAGCGATTCCGGTCTTGGCCTGACGGCAGATTCCCAACCAGCCACAAATTCCGGGTGCCGGGTGCCCCAGGTCTCGATTCTGAGACCTGGGATCTCATGCGTTGGATACGGGAGCCGTTCGGCGCCCGCCATTTGCAAAAGAGTAACTTCCGGTTGGGTGGTAATACGTCCGG
>JBEKZR010000282.1:0-5151 GCA_049509715.1 Occallatibacter sp.
TGTTACACACTGATGTACCTTCGCGTCCTTCATGGACTCATCACTGAAACTCTGAGCCAGATGCAGGACAGCCCCATTGCATTCCTCGCCCGAGAGAGGTTCAAAAATGACGAAAAACCCTCCCGATGGTAGCGCCTGGGCTGGGCTGCCCGGTACCTTGGACCAGAGGAATTGTCAGTGCAGCGCAGCAGCGTCGCTCAGCCCCAGTTCTTCCACACCAAGCCCCCGGATCGTCATCGGTTGGTTCAGGTTCCAGTCGGCGAGGTCGCTTGGCGCCCTCTCTCCCAACAATAGATGAGGACGGCTCTCATTGTATCGCCATCGCGGGGGCTCTATGAGCCGTTTGGCTTCGTGAAGATCGGCAAACCAATGTACATCCATGTACCCGGCCCGGAAGGTCCTGAATTACCCAGCGAATACTGGAGCAAAGGGGATAGGGCAAAGTTGGTACGAAGTCGCTGGACAATTCAAATCCAATCGATCAAGTGCGGAGGGCGATTTCCAAAGGCGAAGCGGCCATTGCAGTCGAAATCGTAGCGGTCAAAGCACCCTGGATCAATTCAGAACCATAACTTTCAACAACATGGCCGCAAAGCATTCATTCTAAACCAGTTAATTTCACTCAATTTCAACAGCTTTCAACAAATGCCGAAAACTGGTTCGGGACCAGGGGGTCGGAGGTTCAAATCCTCTCTCCCCGACCATTCTTTCTCTCACACTCAAGAAACTCACGCGGCTTTCTTCGCTTCGTCTTTTTCCTCTGTTTTCGGTACGATCGGTGCAAATGAGCACAATTCAAAGCCGAAACCGCACTTTTCGGCCCACTTCCTGCGGAACTCCACGTCCTCCTCCATCTTGTCGTAGAGATCGGGCATGCTCTCAACTGCGCGCCCGGTCCAGAATCGTTCAAGCTGCTGCCGTTCCATGCAGCGATGCCCGACCGTCAAGGACGTTTTCTGGAATATTGGTTAGGCGCGCCGGGCGTGGGAACGTTGTCGGTGACCTGTGCTCCGCTGGCATGGTTTCGCGTGAGCGGCGCGGTGAGGGTGATGCCGGTGCCTGAGAGCTGCGCGCCGGCTCCATGCGCCTGCCGGAGGGGCGCAATGACGGTGATTTCTGCGGCCGGGAATCTCTGGACAGAGGCAACGACTGCTGTCTCGGAGGCGGCGCCGCTGTCGATGGTGATGGTCTGGCCGTCGTTAAAGCCGGCCGGGCTGGCGACGGGAATGGCCGTGGCGCCCCCGGCGGTGGCCGTGCGCACCGTTGTGCCTCCCGCGGTGCCGACAGTCGCAATCGTTGCAGTTTCCAGCTCCGCTCCCGAGTCGATCAGGATCGAGTCTCCTGCAACGAAGCCTTCCACGCCCGCGACCTTGATGTTGGTGGCGCCTGCAACCGAGGCGACGGGCAGGGTTGTGGCGGCCTGGGTCAGAAAATCGGCGCAGTTGCTGGCGCTGTCAGCGCCATCCGGGAAGCGGCCAGTGCTTGTGGTGGTTGCAGCGGCGGGGGCCTGGCCGAAACCGCCGCCGGCCGGTCCTGGCGTGGGCGCAAAGCAGCCGCCCAGGTTGAGACCAGAGGCGGCTTGATAGCCTTCGGCGGCCCAGGGATCGACGAGGCTGCCGTAGTTGAGGCTGTCGACGGCCAGGCCCGAGGCATCGCGCAGGACCATGCTGCCTTCTCTGATGGTGAGATTGAATCGGCCGAAGAGAAGAACGCTGGTGGTGAGTTCGGGGCCGCCGAACCACTGGTTGGGTTCCGGCGTTCCCTGGTAGCCGGCGGTCGTGACCGCGGCATCGCGCACCGCCGCGTGGATTGCGTGGTTGCCGGCCAGGGGCTTGTCGAGCGTAATGCCGGCGCCAAGCGGCTGAATGGGTTCGTTGCTGGAGTGGGCAAAGGCCGTGGCCGGCTGGAAGCTGATGCCCGTTCCGCGATCGCTGAAGGGCAGATTGGCCGCGTGGTTGAACTTCAGCGGAGCGGCCAGGTCGAGACCCGTGCCCGGTGAGACCACCCACTCGTCGCGGATGTGGGCGTTGGCCAGGGCAGGCGCGAAAACGATGACCGCGCCGTTTGGTCCCGCGGCACTGACGGCCGTGACGGTAACGACTTCCTTGTTCGCCGGAGTGCCCACCGTGATCTTGTCACCGGCGGCGAAGCCCTCCACTCTGCGGACAAAGAGATGGGTGGCCCCGGCGCTCACGTCGGTAGAAAGACTGGTCTGGTGGGCCTGCGTGCCGGCCTTAGTGACTGTAACAGTCTCAATCCCGTGGCCGATGCTGTCGATGTCCAGCCGGATCGTGTCGCCAACCGAGATATCGGCAACCGAGGTCACCTTGAGGTTGGTGGCTCCGGCGGGCGCGTCGGCCGCCAGGTAGGCTTGCGTGCCCGGCTTGCCGACGGCAGTAACTGTAGCTACCTCGTACTGCTCCTGGGATCTTGCGACGGCGGGGTACGTCGCGCCATAGCCGAGAGCGATCTTCTGGCCGACAACGAAGCCAGCGGCGCTGGTAACGGGCACGTTGGTTGCGCCCGTGGGGATGGTGATGACCGGGCCTTCGGGGAGGGGCTGCCATAGTGTCGTATGGTTGCTGGCGGCTGTTCCGATGCTGGCGATCTTGCGCGTCTCCAGGCCGGCGCCGCTGTCGATGGAGATGGTGTCGCCGGCCGACATGCCGGTTGTGCTGCGGACGTAGATGGTTGAGTCGCCGGCCCGCGCCGGGATCGCCAGTCCAGAGTCAGCGAGGCCGAGCAGATAGAAGCCATGCGAAGCGAGCCTGGTTCCGGCGGGTATCTTCACGGCGGAGAAGATGGCTTGCTGGGCGGGGTGCTCGGTGAGGGTCCAGTTGGAGAGGTCAACGCTGCTCGCGCCGGCGTTGTAAAGCTCGATGAAGGAGTTCGTCGGATTGCTGGGCGATCCGGAACTGATGCGGAACTCGTTGATCTTGACCGGGCTCGCGTTGCGCGCCTTCTCGACCGCTGTCTCGGTCTGCGATTTGCCCTTGGCTTGATCGGCCCATGTGGCTTTGGCGACGAGGTCGCCGTTGCAGGCAGCCGGGCCGGAGGTGACCTTGAAGGTCGCGCTCACGCTGGCGCCGGGCGCAACCGGGTCGGCGAAGGTCTTCGAGGTTTCCTTGCCCCCGGCGACGACGGCAGACCATTGCTTGCCGGGCAGCGAGAGGCTCAACCGAAGCCCGGCAACGGGCGCGCCTGTCGTGTTTGTGAACGTAACCGTTGTTTCCTGCGAAGAACCCAGAGTGAAGATCTGAATTCCCGGCGGCTCGGCCGCGGCCGATGGAGGCGCCACGCTCACAGGCGCGACGTCGTAGCGCGCGGCAACGACATTGGCCTGCACCATCTGGTCGGTGGCGTCGGCAGGGAAAGTGCCTGCGGCCGTGACTGCGCCTTCATAGAAGGTGCCCTGCGAGCCGTTCGAGTTGTCGCCGCCATTGCCCAGCAGGATCGCTCCCTGCTTGCGCATGGGGTCGTAGGTGCCGTTGACGCGCCCGCCGTCAAACATCACTTGCAGCGCGCCCTGCTGCGCGTCGCCGCCCATCGAGGTCCAGTGGTGCGGCTCGCCCTTGGCGACCGCGGTGACGAAGCGCCATTGGATGTCGGGCAGTTTGCAGTTCTTGGAGCCGTCCGCGTTGACGCAGCCGACGAGGTTGTTCTCCTGGTCGGTCATGACCCACGGTCCGGGCATAGTGCCGTGATACCACCAGGGAGCGTCGCCGAAGTAAGCGGTTTCCATGGTGCCGTTGTCGTCGTCGCGGCTGTCGATCTCGGCGTTGCCGTAGTCGAAGCAGCAGCCGGAGTTGAAGTGCAGGCCGTTGATGACCCAGTACTGGCCCTCCGCTTGGTCGTCGACCGCGGTGCCCTTCGCGTCGTCCTGGCGCAGGCCCATGCCCGGCTCGATGAACACGCCGTAAACCTTGTGGCCCATGATCGTAATCGGCGCCATGTCGGCTACCGGCACGTTGTTGAACCCACCCATCGCCGGTCCGTTGAATCCGCCGCGGGGCGCCTGGGTCAGGTCGTTGTGCTTGGGTGACTGGTCGTAGATCTTCGTAATCCAGCAGTAAGTGTTGGCGCAGAATCTGTCCTGCGCGGCCGCGTCGGCGTACCCGCCCGCATCCGGACGCGGCGACTTCACAGGCTGAACAACGCCAATGTCCAGGGTCTTGCCGTCCGACTGGCGCAGAACCTGATAGAGCGGGCCGTTGTACCCGGCGTAGAGCGCCCGCGTGGTGCTGTGGGCGGCCACGCAGGCGTCGCTGGCGGCGGCGTAGATGTCGCATGGGCCTTGCGGCCTGGGCGGAGCAACATTGGCTCCCGCCCCGGTCTGAGCCGCCATCGTCAACGTGGCGCCGGTCATCGTCAGCGCCACCGCGAGCATAAGTGCACGATCGATTCTCGTTTTCATTCTTATCCCGTCTGCCTTGCAGGGTTTCTTCCGGCATCTAGAATTCTCACGGTTCCAGGGATGGAATGCAAGCAGATCGAATTGGCAAAACCTGAAGAAGAAGGCAGTGGAAAATCGTCCTCTCCGTCTCTGTGGTAATTTTCTTGTTGAAATGCTTCGAGTCCAATTCGAACGGCCAGTGAATCAGCGAACCAATCAGGACCAAAGGAGATAGGACATGGCAATGAATCGGCGTGAGTTCTTAGCGGCTTCGGTGGCAGGCGCCGCCCTGTTGCAACAAGGGATAACGGCCTGGGCCGAGCCGTCAGGAAGCCTTAATGTCTCAATCGATGCGTCGAAGAGCGGTGAGCCGGTTAATCCGCTGATCTTCGGGGGGTACATGGAGCCGGCTACCACTCAGGTGTGGGCCGAGATGCTGACCGACAGGAAGTTTGCCAACCCGGTGACGGATGCGGCGGCAGCGCCGGCCACTTCCCCCTTCCGCCGCTTTCTAGGCGAGCCATTTAAGCCGGTGGGGCCGGCGGGAACGGTCGAGATGGACACTGTGCGGCCATTTGTGGGCCAGCACAGCCCGCGCGTCAAGCTCCAGGGCTCAGAGCCGTGCGGCATCCGGCAATCCAAATTGCGCTTGGGCAAAGGCAAGACATATGTGGGCCGCGTCTATCTTGCCGGCGATCCCGGCGCTCGCATTGTGGTCCGCCTGATATGGGGAACAGGCGCCGGCGACTCTCAAACCA
>JBEKZR010000283.1:0-5120 GCA_049509715.1 Occallatibacter sp.
AACAGTTGCGCGTGCGGCCCGGAGAGATCCGACGTGTCCACCGCCGCGCCCACCGGGAAGTAGTCGGCCAGCGTCTTGTAGATGGAAGGAATGTCGGTCTGGATAGTCGGCGGCGGCACATAGGTGAGTTGGAAGTCGCCGATGTAGAACGACACCAGATCGTCGCCCGAGGCCGGAAACGTCTGCAGGTACAGGGACGCCTCACCCTGGTCGTATGCGCTGGACATGGTGTAGCCCAGCACGCTGATCTGGTGCCAGTTCCCGTCCGCCGGCACCGTGACGCCGGGATAGCCGGTGACGCCCGGGTAACTGGTGTTGCCGTTAGCGTGGTCTGCAGGCTCATGTTGATTACGTGGCTGGAGCCGTCAGTGGGCTGCAGCATGACCCACACGCTCAGGTTATAGGTCGAGCCGACATACATCTTGTCGCTCACGCTGATCTGCGGCCCGTCCCAATTGCCGATGCGCCCCGTGGTCAGCAGGCTGCGCGCGTCGCCATTCGGATCCGTCACCGGCGGCGCGACGTTGGTCAGTGTGGAAGCGCCCGAACGCGAACTCCAGCCGTCCAGCCCGCCATCCGCGAAGGTGGTGGTAATCCCCGTGTTGTCCTGCTGGCTGGGGCTCAGCGGCGGCGGCGCCAGCTCGCCGATCACCACATCGTCGATGTAGAACGAGTCGGTCGCGCTGCTCGACTGGATATAGAGCGTCAGCCCCGTGGGCGGACCGGGCAGATCGCTGAAGGAGAACGTCCCCGTCACCTTGGTCCACGCCGTGCTTGAAAGCGCCGCGGATGTGGCGATGTTCGCATAAGCGCCGGAGGTGGCGCAGTCCGCCGTCTTGGTCGAAATGGTCACCGTCGGGTTGCTCGCGTCCGGCGCCGCCAGCAGCACCCACGCGCTCACCTGGTAAGTGGCGCCCGCCACCACGTTGGGCACGCTCAGCAGATTCAGGCTGGGTCCCATGTAGGTGGCCGTCCGGTTGGTCACCAGCAGACTGAGCGCGTCGCCATTGGGGTCCGTCACCGGCGGCGCGGCGTTGGTCAGCGTGACAGAGCCGAAGGGCGCCCAGCCGTCCAGCCCGCCGTCAGAAAACGTATATGTAGCAACCGGCGTTCCTCCCGGCGGCGGCGCGGTCTCGGTAATCACCACGTCGTCCAGGTAGAAGGATTGCGCGGTGGTGGCGCCCACCAGTTGCGCGTAGAGCAGCAAGCCCGTCTCCGTGAGACTCACCGAGTAGCTGCCCCCAATCTGCACCCATCCCGACGACGTTACGCCCGTCGTGTATGCGCCGATGGTGTCGTAGCAGGTGCCGCCCGAGCAGCCCGGATCGGCGCGCCTCACGGTGAAGTTCGCGTTCGCGGGGTTTTCGCCGCCGGTCATTTCCACCCAGCCGGTGATGGTGTACGTGGCTCCCGGTAAAAGAACGCTGGACAGGGAGATGGAAGGTCCGCCCGTGCCCGTCGAGCTGGTCGAGGTCAACAGGCTGTGGGATCCGCTATAGGCCGCCGCGGTGGTCGCCACCGGGGTGCTGGCCCCGTAGAACGAGGTCCAGCCGTCGGCCGTGCCGTCTTCGAAGTTGTAGGTCGCTACCGTTTGCGCACCCAGACGGGCAGCGCACAGCAGCACAAGAAGAAGGACCGCGCAGGACAGGCCGGCAGTCCGCTTCAGGAACAGGATTTGAACGCAGTTTTTCACTGAACGAGACATGGTGGGGGCTCCTTGGCTCGCGGAGGGGAAGGCACGCGGCGGCACCGCGTGGCGGCCGTTCCGCTTCAGATTCGATGAAGCGAGTAATTCGATTTATCTCGCTGGCAGAAATATACCCGCGCAAGGAATTGGTCTGTCAAGTAAATTTCCTGTGCGCGCCTTCCACCCGCCGGCCGGACCGCACTTCAAGCCATGCGCCATGCGATGAAAGACGTGCTTCATCCCACTCCCCAAGCGCAGGCTTTTCTATATCTTGGCGCACGCGCGCCGTTGGGCGCACCATCCTCGGCGCACGCTTTGCGTCAAGGATGGGAAACCACACCCCCCGGATAGTTTCTCGAAACGCCCCCTACGCCAGGGCCAGATTCAAATTGTCGATAGCCTCGTCGATCTCCGCCGTATTCTTGTACCCCACCGTGACGCAATCCACGCCCGCGTTCCTGAACGCGAAGCGCATCGCCTTCTGCCGGTCCTCGCGATTGAACGCGCCCTCGCCGATGAGCTTCATGCCGATCACGCCCATGCCCTCCTTGCTGACCTGCTGGATGTGCGTCACGACTTCGCTCACATTGCCCAGATCGTCGGTGTCGGGCACCTCGGCGTCCATCCGGGTTCCCTTGTGATTCACCCGGATCATGGCCACATCGAGCCACTTGTTTCCCGGCATCCGGCGCAAGGCCGGCAGCCCGTGCACCGAAGCGCCGTGGCTCACAATGGCCTTCTTCCGCTCGGCCTCCAGAATGGCATCCTGCCAGCGGAGCGTTTCCTCCGGCCAGTTGGCGATGTGCTGCCAGTGCAGCAGCATGATGTCGAAATATTCCGTGCCGGTATCCGCACGCAGCTCATCGAGCTTCTTCAGCGGGTCCGCGCTGTGATACGTCTCCACCTTCGACATGATCCGGTAACTCTCCCGCGGCAGCCCCTTCAGAGCCGCTCCCAACATCCGCTGCGTCTCGCCGTAAGACTCCGCGGTCTCAAAGAAGCGAATCCCGCGCTCGTATGCGTAGCGCACCAGCCGCGTAAACCCGTCCTGGCCCAGTTTGCGCTGCACCTCGCCGCTGAAGCTGCCCGTGCCAAACGCCAGCCGCGTGACCTTCACGCCGGACTTGCCCAGCGTCACCCAATCCGTTGCCGTTGCGCGCTCCGCCCGCAGCGACAGTCCTCCAACGCCTGCCAGCGCGCCCGCGGCAAGCCCGGTCTTGACAAAATCCCGCCTGGAGATGTGAGCCATTTTTGACCTCCTCGCATTGGCCAAGGGGAGCCAATTGCCCGAATCCTACCACAAGCCAACACCAATCCGCATCAAGGATGTTGGGGCAATTTCCGGATTGGCGACAAACCGACCAGAACCGGCAAACCAAAGCTGCTCAGATATTTAGCAGTCCACACTACAAACTGTGAGCATTCTTAAAACGCCGTTTTCAGGGGATCAGCTTGTCTGAAGTCTCCCGATAGGGTGCCCCGTCCCAAAGAATAAAGGCGACGACAGCAGCAAGCACTAACAGGAGGATGTAGACGAAACGCCTACTCTTGCGACTTAGTTCAGTGAAGTTTTCAAGAGCGTTGACTCCGGGGTTTTGGTAGTCGTAGTAAACCACCACGATCTGACCGAATCCGAGTTCAGAGTCAGCCTGATTGACACCCGTGTACTGCTCATCGCCAACAGGAAACGTGTAGTGACAGTAGTTTTCATATCCACGTCCTCGATGTTCACACTGACCGATAATCCCGTAGCTCGTTTGTTGCCTGCTCGCTGCATCGTTTTGATTTGCCGCCCGAAATCCGAAGAAGAAAACAGCGAATACCAAGAAAGGAACTGTCTTCCACAGTGGATGCCATGACTTACCACCAATCTTAGAGTGCGGCGCGAAAATCCTATGGAAGAAGTTCATGGCTCATCATCCTACCTGAGAATCCTAATTTAGCGACCTTCCGGTCGAGTGACCGCCAAACCGGAAACTGCTCCAATTGCGCACCAGTGCATCTCTGCCCGCCTACTTGCTGACTTGCTGCCTCTCTCACCAGCTATGCAGCCATTCCTCATCGCGCCCGATCCGCACCGGGGCATGGAAGAGCTCGCTCAGCCTGGCCTCCGTCAGCAATTCCTCCCGTGGCCCGTCGCCCACAATCCGCCCGTCGCGCATGAGAATCACGCGCTCGATCTCGGGCAGAATGTCGCCCAGATGATGCGTGACCATCACCAGCCCCGTACCCTCGCGCGCCAGCCTGCGCAGCGTCTGGCGCAGTTCCCGTTGCGCGGCCAGGTCCAGCGCATTGGAAGGCTCATCCAGCAGCAGTTGACGTGGCCGGTGGGCCAGCGCCCGCGCAATCAGGATGCGCCGCTTCTCCCCGGCCGACATCTCGCCCACCAGCCGCCCCGCCAGATGACTGGCCTCCATGCGCTCCAGCGCCTCCGCGGCCCGCTCCCGCATTTCGGCCGTCACATGCAGATTCGGCCACAGCGTCGAAGCCGAGAAGAATCCCGCAATCACCGCATCGAGGCCGGTCGTCACAGCCGTCCGCTCTCCCGGCAATTCCCCCGCCGGCCCAGCCGCCACCACTCCAAAATACCTGCGCAACTCGGTCAGGTCCCACCGTTCGCGGCCAAAAATCCGCACTGCCATCCCCGGCCGCACCATGGGATAAACCTGGCAGGTCATGGCCATGATGAGCGTCGACTTCCCGCACCCATTGGGGCCCAGGATGGCCACGTGCTCCCCGGCGCGCACGCGCAGGTTCACATCGCGCAGCACCACCCGTTCCCCGCGCGCCACATCCACATGCCGCAGCTCAAGAAACTCGCTCTGCTCCACAGTCTCCGCGCCATCCATCCGGCTCTCCGTCATCCCATCCCCAACCCACCTGTTAGATTAAATGGGTTAACTCCCATGACCGATACAACCGAAATCACCCGCGCCTCAAACATCCTGCTTCCCCGCGGCTTCCGATTTGGCGCCGCCAAAGCCGGCCTCAAAGAGAGCGGCCGCAGCGATTTTGCTCTCATCGTGGCCGACGCCCCGGCCAGCGCCGCTGCCGCCTTCACCGCCAACCGCGTCACGGCCGCGCCGCTCATCATCGACCAGGAAAACCTCCGCGCCACCGGTGGCAAGGTGCGCGTAGCCGCCATCAACGCCGGCAACGCCAACTGCGCCGCCGGACAACCCGGCCTGGATGCCGCCCGCGCCGTCTGCAACGCCGCTGCCCAGCTCTTTGCCTGCAAGCCGGAAGAGGTGTTTCCCTCTTCAACTGGCATCATCGGCGTCCCGCTGCCCGCCGAAAAGCTGATCGCCGTCCTTCCCGCCCTGGCCGCATCGCTGGGCTCGGAGTTCGACTGCTTCCAGCAGGCAGCCCAGGCCATCCTGACCACCGACACCGTAGAAAAAACCGCCTTTGCCCGCCTCGAAATCCAGAGCCC
>JBEKZR010000284.1:0-5084 GCA_049509715.1 Occallatibacter sp.
CGCGCCACCTGGAACGCCTCAACATCTTGGGCTTTATTGAGCACTGCATAAGTAATGTCAGCACAAACGCGCCGGAGGCGCAGAGTTGGTTAGCCCCGCGCTTCAGCGTGGGGAAAAGGGATTCCACAAGTTCATTACGGAGTCCCGTAGGGACGGCGCAAGGACATTATTTATGCAGGAACCTTTAGCCTCCGAGGGAATCACGTCGCGCTCCTCGAATCCAATCGGAGCTCTCCGCATGTGCATGCCAACGATAAGGCCTTGCTCAGTAGTAGTCCGCGCAACTCAGGTAATACCCGCATTGCGTGCAGACCAGCTTGCAGTGGTGGCCGGTGAGCCGGTGCCCGCAATTGGGGCAAATCTGGCAGGCATGCTCCACCGGCTGCGCGGCGGGCTGCGTGTTGGGGCCATCGGCCTCGCCATGGCCGGAATTAACCGCAAAATCGGGATCGAGGGCGCGCGGCCGCTGCGGCAACATGCAGGAGAGATTAGCATAAGAGGAGAGCATTCCGCCCCACTGCATCCCCACAGGCGCCTGATGCATCAATTCCCTAGAGTCTGTTGTGAACTATAGGGCGGACAGCGTTGCGAGTGAAAATCCGGCCAGACGAAGCCGAGCCCGAAGGCTGTGGCGGGTCCACCGTCGAGGGCGAGAATGAAGTATGGCCGGATTTTCGCCGCAACCCGAAGGGACGGGGCCAATTTCCCCCATTTCGTCGTCGCTCGTCGCTAAGATACACCCGGTATCTGTCCCTCCTCGCTCCTAGAACTAAGGGAAATTGGCTCCCGTCGCTGCCGCCCTATAGTTCATAACAGACTCTAGTGCCGCCCGGACTTCCCCCGCGTCGGCGCGCCAGACAAAACAACCGAATTTCAAATTCCCCAAGGAGGAACAATGGCAAGCAAGGCAAGCGCGGTTTGGACAGGTTCACTGAAGGAAGGCAAGGGCACAATCTCCACGGCGACGGGCGTGCTGAACAACGCAAACTACTCCTTCGCCACGCGGTTTGAAGGCGCCGCCACGGGCACAACTCCCGAGGAGCTGATCGCGGCCGCCCACGCGAGCTGCTTCTCTATGGCCCTGGGCGCGCAGTTGGGCGGCGCGGGCCTGACCCCGAAAAAAATTGAAACCGACGCGGCCGTCACTCTGGCCAAGGTCGGGGACGGCTTCGCCATAACGAAGATCGCGCTCACCACCACCGCCAGCGTCCCCGGCGCCACCCAGGAAGTCTTCGCCAAGGCCGCGGCCGATGCCAAGGCAGGCTGTCCCATCTCCAAGCTCTTCGCCAACAACACCGAAATCCTGCTCGACGCCAAACTGGTTTAAGAGCTGAGCTTTTCCAGCGTTCGATCGTCTGTTTCCATTCTTCTCTCCTTGCCGCATCCCCGCTAAGCTGTGCGGCCAGGAGGGAAGACTGTTTGGGAGGCGAGGATTCCGAAGTCGGTGGAGCGATGAAGAGATACAAGTTCAAAGCGGCCATTCAAGCGGGATTGGGAGGCGGCGCTGCCGTGATCTTCCCCTTCAGTGTCGAAAAGGAGTTCGGTACGAAGGGGGCGGTGCCCGTAAAGGCGACCTTCGACGATGTGCCCTACTCTGGTTCGCTGATGAAGTGCGGGGATGCGAGCCATATGCTGGGCGTGTTGAAGTCCATTCGCGACCAGATCGGCAAGGGCCCGGGAGATGTCATCGAAGTCGTCGTTTGGAAGGACGAGGAAGAACGAACCGTCGAAGTTCCCTCAGAACTCCTGAAACTGATGAAGAAGGAAGGGCTCCTCGGGTTCTTTGAACAGTTGAGCTACACCCACCGCAAGGAGTATTGTCGCTGGGTTACCGAAGCCAAAAGAGAAGAAACGCGCCGGAATCGGACGGCCAAGGCCATTGAAATGTTAAGGCAGGGCGTTAAAACCCCTGGCTAATTCAGTCCCTTCTCAGTACCAGGTCCATTTGACACCAAGTCCCGCATTTGCGAGACTCAGAATTGCTGCCCGTTCAGCAGGTCGCTGAATCTGTGTCCCGTGCCGAAGTGGCGGAATTGGCAGACGCGCGTGGTTCAGGTCCACGTACTCGCAAGGGTGTGGGGGTTCGAGTCCCTTCTTCGGCACCATCTGGTTTTAAGCGCATTAAAATGAGCCGCCTACGGGTGGCTCTTATCATTTAGTCAGGTGAATCGGAGCCCAAGCCCCTCCCCCACATCGGAATGACCCATTTTCCCCGCCCATTGCCGGTCTAGAGCGAAACCAGGGTTACCGTGCCTCATCTTTGCGGCTGCTTTTCGAGGAAAAAACTCTCGCCAAGCCGGGATGCCGCGCAGGCCGCCGCCTCTTCCGTTACCATACTTGAAGTACCTATTGAAGATTGAAGAATGAGCCTGAAAGCCAAGCTGGAAGCTGTCATCTACGCTGCGGAGGAGCCGGTCACTCTGGCCCAGCTCGCCGCCCTCTTTGCCCCCGACGCCCTCGAATGGAAGGCGGAGCAGGAAGCCGCGTCTGCCTCCGAGTCTCCAGGGACGCCGGAAGCCGCCGAAGCTCAACCCTTTCTGGTTGAGCAGTTCGCCTACCCTGGCGAGACCCCTGACCCGAACCCTGACCCGAATCTTGATCAGAATACTGACCAGAACGCCGGCCACGCCTCCGCCGTCTCCGAGCCAGCCGCTATCCCCGCTGAGCCAGCCGCCAAAACTGTCTCAAATTCGGACAGTGCGACGGACTCCGAAGCCAGCCCCGAAGCGGATCAGGCTGCTTCTGCTCAAGCCGGCCTCGAAGCCGGCTCAGACCCCGCCGCGGACGCTGAAGCCGAACTCCTAGCCCGCCGCTTGGCCCGCGAGCGCGACCGCCAGGTCCGCGCCATTCTTCATCAACTCCTCGGCGAGCTCATCGCCTCCTATGCTTCCGGCGATCACGGCGTCGAGATTCGCGAGATCGCCGGCGGCTACCGCATGGCCACCAAGCCCGAGTGCCACGACACGGTCCGCCTCTTTGTCAAGAGCATCAAACCCCCGCTCAAGCTCTCCCTGCCGGCTCTGGAAACCCTGGCCGTCATCGCCTACAAGCAGCCGGTCACCGCGCCCGAGGTCAACGAGATTCGCGGCGTGGATTCCTCCGCCGTCTTCGGTTCGCTGCTCGCCCGCAAGCTCATCGTCACCGCCGGCCGCAAGCAGGTCATCGGCCGCCCCATCCTCTACAAAACCACCAGGGAGTTCCTGCTCCGCTTCGGCCTGAAAGACGTCTCCGAACTGCCCTCCATGGAGGAGTTCGAGAAGATGGCCGCCATCGAGCTCGAAGAGCCGGAAACGCCGGCCGGGGAGGAAACCGCCGCCGAGATACGTCAGGATCTGAGGCTGGAACTGGACGAAACCGATGATCAGCCTGGGGATGAATTCTCATCCGCCGCGCCGGAAACCCCGGAACCCGCCTGGACCGCCGTGACGGCGGACAGCAACGAATCCCAAAACCCCGCGGAGACCGCGTCTGCGGCAGCTTCCCTCACCGGGCAGGCAGAAACCGAGAATTCCCCCCATGGCGAAAAAGACCAGGAAGAGCAATAAGTCCGGCGGTCTCCAGCCCCTATCGACCGAACCTCAAATAACTGTCGCGCCCAAAATAGAAGACCCCATCGGTGACGAAACCGGCGGCGAGGCCCAAGCCGCGCTCCAACCCGCGCTCGAACCCAAAACGGAAGCCGAAATCGAAGCCCCTGAAGACAATGCAAAAATCGAAGCGGAAGTCGAAGCCGGCCCGCAACCCAAGGACGGCCCCCAACCCGAGTCCGCCGACTTCGAGCCCGGGGCCCCCGCGTCCGCCGCGGCGGATTCGTCCCTGGGGTGGGAACCCGGGGCCCCCACGGACGGGTCTTCGTCCGTGGGGTGGAATCCCCCCGCCAAACTCGTGCGCCTGCAGAAGATCCTGGCTCAGGCCGGCGTCGCCAGCCGCCGCAAGGCCGAGCAACTGATTGAGCAGGGCCGCGTCCAGGTTAACGGCAAGGTCGTCGCCGTTCTGGGCGCCAAGGCCGACGCCGCCCGCGACCACATCCGCGTGGACGGCAAGCTCCTTCAGGGCGCCGAGCGCCTCCGCTACTTCGTCCTCAACAAACCCAGGGGGTTCGTCACCACCGTCAAGGACCCCGAGGGCCGCCCCACGGTCATGCAGTTCTTTGACAAGATGCGCGAGCGCCTTTATCCCGTCGGCCGCCTGGACTACATGAGCGAAGGCCTGCTGCTGGTCACCAACGACGGCGAGCTGGCGCACCGCCTCACCCGCGCCGCCGCCGGCGTTGAAAAAACCTACCTGGTCAAGGTCGCCGGCCAGCCCACCGAGGCCGAGCTCGACATTCTCCGCGGCGGCATATCCATCCCGCTGGGCCAGGCCGGCTCGCGCCAGGTCCACACCTCGCCGGCCCGCATCCGCCAGGTCCGCCAGGGTGACAATCCCTGGTACGAAGTCGTTCTCATCGAGGGCCGCAACCGCGAACTCCGCAAAATGTTCGAACAGATCGGCCACTTCGTCGAGAAAATCCGCCGCGTCGGCTACGGCCCCCTGGTCCTGGACCAGGAGCCGGGCAACCTGCGCGAACTTTACCCTGAAGAGCTGGAGCAGTTGCGCAAAGTCGCCGACGGCACGCTCCGCGCTCCCCAATCCAAGGAAATCCGCCGCCGCAACGCGGTGGACGCCCAGTTGCCCACGCTCCTTCCCCGCCCAACTGCCCGCCCGCGCCCCGCCAAGCCTTTTGAAAGCGGCCACAAAGCTCATTCCAAGGATTACCGCCCGAAGAAGTCTTTCGACTCGTCCAGGCCAAACCGCCCCGTGGGTGGAGAATTCCGCTCATCCCGCCCATCCGGCAAGAACTTCGGACCCGTCCGTCCAGCCCAACATCCAGCCTGGAAGCAGAAAGACGACCGGCCCCCCCGGCCGCCCGCACGCTTTGCTACTGGCTCAACTGGCGCGGACCGTCCCAGTTCAGGCCGCTCCTACCCGGACCGTCCAAGTCCAGCCCGTCCCAGCCGCCCAAGCGCAGACCGTCCCAGGTTTGACCGTCCCGGCCCAGGCCGTTCGAGCGCTGCCCGTTCCAGCTCCGCCCGTCCCTTCCG
>JBEKZR010000285.1:0-5017 GCA_049509715.1 Occallatibacter sp.
CGAGATAAGCCCGCCGCACGCCTTCGTCCACCATCTCCTGGAGATCGACCGAAGGGCTGCCGCCCTCAGGGCCCGCGAAGAGCACGTCCATCCCCACCTTCACAAAGGCGTTCACGATGCCCGTGTCCTGGCAGATGGGCCTGTGCCCCTCGGCGCACATGCGGCTGTTGATGAGGATCTGCGCCATCGCGTCCTTCGCCGCCGGCGACTCCTCCCGCTCGTATGCCTTGGCCAGGCTGCGAATGTAGTCCACCGGGTGGTAGTAGCTGATGTACTGCAACGCGCCCGCAACGCTCGCAATAAAATCTTCCTGCCGTATGACGGTCATGGAGACTCCTCGACCTCTCTAGGGTAATGGATGCTAGGGAGGAATGGGTAGGTGGCCCGTTCATCAGCCCTGAAGAATCACCATAAGTCATAAGAAACTGTACAAAAGAAGCTGTGCCCCGTTCATCGCGGCACTATCGCGATGAGCGGGCGGGTGGTTTGAGGTCAGATGGTGGCCGGACTATGATAACCCCATGCCGTACGGTCTGAAACGGTTCCAGAATGCAGAAGCTCTCCACTTCATCACTTTCAGTTGCTTTGACCGGCTCCCCTTTCTCGATGCGCCGGACCCCAAGAACACAGTGGAGGCCGTACTGGAACTGACTCGTGCACGACATCAGGCGAGGGTCTATGCCTACGTCCTGATGCCCGAGCACGTCCATTTGCTCATCAATGAGCCACCATCGATCCTTGTGGCCCAGTTTCTTAAGGCGGTAAAGCAGATCACTTCGCGCAAACTGAGGGGTCAGCGCGAAAAGTTCTGGCAGCAACGTTACTTTGATAGCAATGTCCATGGTGAAGAGGCTCGCTCCGAAGTGATCCGCTACATTCATCGCAACCCGGTGAAACGCGGATTGGTTGCATCTCCCGGCGACTACCAATGGAGCAGCTTCAACCACTACGCGACTGGCGTTCGAGGAGCGGTTGAAATCGAATCAGAGTGGACGGCAAGACTTCGCGGCCCACTCATCGCGATAGGACCGCGATGAATGGGGCACGGCTTTCTATCTTAGATAATAATTGAAGCAAGTAGAATCGATGCCTGGGTCACCTGCCAGCAACTCTGTCTGAGCGCTTGATCCGCGCCGGACTACCTTGAACTCTTTCAGGGTTTTATACTGAATATGTAAGATTCAATGGGAGGCGAGAACGCTGTGAAATCAATCCGGCTGCTTGTATTCTGTCTTTCCGCTCTCTCATTTACCGCCGCCCAAGCAATTGGGGGCTCCAATGGACCAGTTTCGAGGTTTCCCGGCCCACAGGTTTACCGAGACTCCACGAGTGGAACGACTTTCTACGTGGAATCCGACGGTCGCCATGTGGCAGCTATCTCCAAAGAAGGAAAGCTGCTATGGGTGAGAGACCCATTCAAAGACGCAAAACTGGAATTTTATCGGACCTATACGCCGCAAATTGTTTCCATTGGGAAGACAACGTGGTGGGGAGAAGGGCCTCCAACCAAAGTAGACCCATCGATCATCATCACCTACAACTCCTCCCAGTTCGGAGCGTTGAAGATCAGCAATGGCGATTTTCTCTTCCTTGGCCAAAACTAGAAGACTTCAACGAGACTTTGCAGGCAGGTGGCCCGCTCATCAACCCCGAAGAATCACCATGAGCCATGAGAAGCTGTGCCCCGTTCATCGCGGCCCTATCGCGATGAGCGGGCGGATTGCCTACATCCGCCCATAAATCTGGGCGGTTGGCCCAGGTCTCGCTGTTGGGACCTGGTAAACTGCCGCCCGCAAATCCGTATGCCCAAAATCGTCGCCCTTCCACAGCAGCGGTTCGCGTTTCTCCCGCGCCAGGGCGTAGCTGAAGCAGTCGCCGAAGTTGAGGTTGGCCGGGTGTCCGCTCTCATGGCTTGTCCTCTTGCAAGCCAGGATATGTGAGTTGACCGTCAACCACCCTCAGGAAGGGCGTTAACCGGTGCTCTGTTGGGGCATTGGAACTCAGGATGTCCCGCACCTCCCATCCCTTCCCGCTCATCGCATCCGCGATCAGCGAGCGGTGACAGCGCCATGGCACGGCCTCCGCGCACATGATTGCGACTCGCCGCATGCGGGCAATTCGGGTCAACTCATCAAGGCCTTCAGAAAACTCCGGCGTGGCCATGTAATCCGCAAATCCTCTGAAAGATGCATTCCGCCAGCCGAGGTTGACCGAGTCTTTCCTGCTGTGTCGAAGACCGCCGAGTTTCTCGATGTGCGTATAGCCGATGCCTGCTTTCCACAGAGACTCTTCAAAAGGTTCCGAGTTGAACTGCGGGCAGTGACGCGACTTGGGAATAGACCGTACGTCGACGATTTCCTTGACGCCGTGGTCCTTCAACAGCTGAATGAATTCATCGATCGGATGGGTAGAATGGCCAATTGTGAGTAGGGTGTTGATCGCCACAACACCACATTACTCCATTCGTCCTCTGCTTCCGCGCCGCTCAACGCCTCGGGGCCCGGTCCAGAATCACGCCGCCCGCAAATCCGTATGCCCAAAATCCTCGCCCTTCCAGAGCACCGGCTCACGCTATTCCCGCGCCAGCGCATAGCTGAAGCAGTCGCCGAAGTTGAGGTTGGCCGGGTGGCCGCTGCCTCTGCCGTAGTCGCGGTAGGCCTGGCGCACGATCCTGGCTGGCCCTGCGATGCAAGCTGCGCGGCCACACAGTGTAGGAAGAATTTGGCTTCAAGCGGAATCGTTTTCCACCATTGCTGCCGGAATTGTGTCAATGCTCTTTTACGCCCTTGATGATGAGCCACAAAGCCAATCCGAGCTCCGCAATGAGCATGACCGGATACAGCGGATAAGTCAGTTTTTGGTAGGCGGGAAAGAGGCAGAGCTGAATGAAACAGATCATCAGGCTCAAACCGTCCAGGAGAAGCAGCACGCCAAGAATCCGCGGAAGGAAGCCGGACTTGATGACCAGGTAGCCGAGGGGAAAGAGCCAGGCGCCATAAAAAAGCGTCTGAATCATGCTACCGCTGCTGCTCAAGCTGAGGAAAAACAACGATAGAGCTTGCAGTTGATCCGGCTTGAATGCGCGCAAATAGCCGGATCCGCCTGCAAGCATCAGGGCACTGAAGTGGATCATCGTACAAACACATTCCACGGCCACACCGGCCAGATTGAACAGCACGAACAGCAAAGCCAGATTCTTGCCCACAGGCTTCAGCAGCGCGTATAGTGCCCAGGCCGTCCAAAGAAAGAGCAGGGCGGCGACGATCTCGCTCATGTAACCGATCCGGAACATCAGCTCGGAAGCCGCGATATTCCTGGCCGTTGCCGCTGCATCGTCCCAGACAATGGGCTTTTGCTGAACAAAAGTAGAAAAGGCAAAGAGTACGATGTAGGCGAGATAAAGAAACCCCGCCAATCTGGCAATATTGCGCCGCGATGTATCCTGCACCTGCGTGGTCATGGTCGGCCTCCTGGTGACGTTGGGGCTACCCGGAAAGAAGTGTAATTCGAGAGCCAAAGTGTCGTAAATGCAACTTGATGAGAACAAAGCCGCTTGTGGGATATCGCGGGCGCGTGGGAACCGAATTGGCGTCCGGTTTCACCGCAGGGTGTCCCTTAATGAACAGGACCGGCGGCGACTGCGGCCCCCTGAAGATCCGCCGCCGCGCCCGCCTAAGCCTCCATAATACTCATTAGCCCCTGTAACGAGTTCCGGCGGAAGGCGCTGAATTGCCCTAAGCTATAGGCATGAACGACTCTACTCTGCAACCGGCGGCAGAAAGCGAAATCTTCGATCTCCTCGTGGTGGGCGCCGGGCCCACCGGGCTGGCCTGCGCCATCGAGGCGCAGAAGGCGGGCTTTCGGGCGGTTGTGGTGGACAAAGGCTGCCTGTGCAACTCGCTCTACCATTACCCCGCGCACATGACCTTTTTCACCACCTCGGAGTTGCTGGAGATCGGCGACCTCCCCTTTCCCAGCCCCAATGCCAAGCCCAACCGTAATGAGGCGCTCCAGTACTACCGCCAGGTGGCGGCGCACTACCGGCTTGACGTGCGCCAGTATCAGTGCGTCACGCGGGTGACGGGCGCCGATGGGGCCTTCACGGTTCATACCAAGGACCGTTTCGGCCGGCCCGGCGCCATCCAAACCCGCAAGCTGGCGGTGTCTACCGGCTACTACGACCTGCCCAACATGATGAACATTCCTGGCGAGAGCCTGAGCAAGGTGCACCACTACTACGTCGATCCCCACCCCTACTTCGGGATGGACGTGGTGGTCGTCGGCGGCAAGAACTCGGCGGCCATTGCGGCGCTCGAGCTGTGGCGGAGCGGCGCGCGGGTGACGCTGGTTTACCGCGGGCCGGAGATTCCTCCGCACGTGAAGTACTGGATCAAGCCGGACATTGAAAACCGCATCAGGAATGGCGAGATCAAGGCGTACTTCGGGTCGAATGTGGTGGAGATCACGCCGGATGCGGTGGTGGTGGAGACGCCGCAGGAGCGCCTGACGCTCAAGAACGATTTCGTCTTCGCCATGACCGGCTACCACCCCGACTTCGACTTTCTTGAGGGGCTCGGCCTGCGCTTCAAAGGCCCTGACCGGCTGCCGGTTTGCGATGCCGGGACGCTGGAGAGCAACGTGCCCGGCATCTACCTGGCCGGGGTGATCGTGGCCGGCTCGCGCACCAACGATATCTTCATCGAGAACGGCCGCTTTCACGGGCGTCAGATTGCCGCGGCGCTGGCATCAAAGTTAAAAGTACAGGGCTGAGTCTGGATGCCGGTTGCCCAAGAAAGCCGGTAAACCGAGAAGCCATACTGAACGGAGGTTCAAGGCTTGCAGATGCGTTGGTGGCCGCGGTCGATTCGATGGCAGATGCTGGCCGGCCTGCTACTGCTGGAGGCGCTTTCGATCGGCCTCTTTGCGGCGCTGCTCGTCCGCCAGCAGACGCGCGAGGTCTCGGTTCATGCGCGGCAACGGCTGGCGTACCAGGCCGCCTCCTTGGCGCAGCAGGCCG
>JBEKZR010000286.1:0-5011 GCA_049509715.1 Occallatibacter sp.
GACGATTGTCTGGAACGGCCCGGCCGGCGTTTTCGAGTTTCCCCGCTTCGCCGTCGGAACCAACGCCATCGCCCATGCTGTTGCGGCGAACCGGACAGCCATCTCCATCATCGGCGGCGGCGACTCGGTTTCGGCGATCAACAAGACCGGCCTCGCCGACCAGATCACCCACATCTCCACCGGCGGCGGCGCTTCGCTTGAATTTTTGGAAGGCAAGAAACTCCCCGGCGTGGAAGCGCTGACGGACAAGTAGCATCTGTGGCGTGGCCAGCTCGCCTTCGGCGCTGAGTCACCGATCATGCACAAAATGACGCATCCGGCAGATGAGCGCCGGATGCGTTTTTCTCGTGGCGTGGTGGGGGACACTATGTTGCCAATCCAATTGACCGGTATTCGTTTATGAACACTTAAGAGGAACCTGTATGAGGAACGGAAACCTGCCGGGTGCCCCAGGTCCTGCTTTTGGGATCTGGGATTCTGGAGCCTAGACCGTCGCGTCCATCGCCCGGAAATATCCCTTCCCTGCAAGCTCCAGCAAAGCCCCATCCGCGGTAACCAGCGTCGCGCCCAAATGCCGCGCCGTCGCAACCAGAATGCGGTCGGCGGGGTCGGGGTGCATCTCCCAGGGCAGGCGGGTGCTGGCGACGGCGATCTCCGGCTCCAGCGGCGCCAGTTGCACACCCGGTTTGGCCAGCGCCTCGCGAATCCACTGCATCACGTCGGAGCCAAGCTGCAGCCGGCCCTTGCTGACCAGCAGTGCGATCTCCCAGGGCGTGATGGCGCTAACCGCAATCCGGTTCTCCCATCCAGCCCTGTTCAACGCCTCGGCGGTCTGCACTCCCAGCCGGGGAGCCTCCTCCACCATCCAGATAAGCGTGTGCGTGTCAACAAGTAGATGAAGGCGCGAGCCATCCCTCTCCGAAGCTGTCATTTCATCGCATCCCACTCAACATCGATCGGAGAGATCATGTCACCCATCCATAGCACACTGCCCTTCATCGACCCGACGATATTCTGCTGGGCCGGGATCGGTGTCACCTGCGCCACCGGCTTGCCGTGCTTGGTGATCACCAGCGTCTGGCGCTCCTCGGCGACTTTGTCCAGCAATTTCAAGCACTTAGCCTTGAACTCCCCGGCTGGAATCGTCGTTGCCATCAAATTCCTCCCATAGTCACTGACTATAGTCATAGTCTAGCACAGATCTTCGGCCGCGTTGTGCCCGCCGTCACCCTGTCTCTTGAATTCCATCCAATAGAATCACCTTGAGGAACCCCCAAAAATGCCCCGTAAAGCCCTGATTGCCGCCAACTGGAAGATGTACAAGACGCCTGCCGAAGCCAAGGCCTTCGTCGATGCCTTTTTGCCCCTCGTAGCCGGCCACAACCGCGACGAGATCGCCCTGTTTCCCTCGCCCGTTCTTCTGCCCACGGTGATTGCCGCCGCCAAGGGCTCGAACGTGGCTGTCGGCGCGCAGAACATCCACTTCGCCGAGGAGGGCGCGTATACCGGCGAGACCTCTGTGGGCCAGCTTCAGGCCGTGGGCGGAACGCATACCCTGATCGGCCACTCCGAGCGCCGCCAGTACTTTGCCGAGACCGACGAGATTGTCAACAAGAAGCTGCATACCGCGCTCAAGCACGGCGTGGTGCCGGTGGTCTGCATCGGCGAAGTGCTCGCCGAGCGCGAGGCGGGCAAGACGGCCTCGGTTCTCAAGACGCAGATCAGGGGAGCTTTGGCCGGCATCACGGCAGAAGCGGCCGCGCCGATTGTGATTGCTTACGAGCCGGTCTGGGCCATCGGAACCGGCAAGACCGCCACGCCGGAAATGGCCGTGGACGCGCACAAGATCATCCGCGCCGAGGTGGCCAAACTGCTGGGTCCCGCAGTCGCAGCGGCCATGCGCATCCTCTACGGCGGCAGCGTAAAGCCTGACAACGCCACTGCGCTGATCGGCCAGGAAGAGATCGACGGCGCTCTGGTGGGCGGCGCCAGCCTCAAGCCCGACTCCTTCACGGCCATCGTCAAGTACTGATCTATGCCGAGCCACCTGTACGGCCGCGAATTCAACTTCGCGACCGTACGCATCCTGGCTCATGGTCCAGTTCCCGGCTTAAAACTTATCTTTGCCGCCGCCGCACAGTTCGACCGCAAGGTTAAGCGCCTTGGCGACGCGGTCGGCAAGCGTGGCGTCGGTGAAACGGAAGACATCCTCCTCGCCCTGCGATGAACGCACGATGAGCGCTGTGACGGAGGGGCTGGTGGATACGGTGATGATGTTGGGGTGGCCGTTCTTCGCGGACCATTCGGTTTCAGCCTTTTCGTAGGGCTCGACCACAATCTCCCGGACATCGCGCAGCGAGAAGACGCTATCCTCGTCCGTGTAGGTTTTATCACCATTTGCCGCCTTGCGATGGAAGGAGATACGGCATTGGTTCTGATCGGCAACAACATTGCCAATCTCGGATGTGAGTGTGTCGGTCCATGTGCTGCCGTTGCTTGTGTCCTGGCAAAAATCGCCCCAGGCGACCTTGCCGAGGCCGTTCAGATTGTCCTGGACAAATTGCATGGACTCGGCGAGGGATGGGCCGCTGGCGGCAGACACGGCGGCGGGCGGTTGCTCCGCGGGCCTGGCGGCCGTTTCGCCCTGAGCCAGCACCGCGTACAGCTCGGCTTCCGTCGCGCCCGCCTGCTTGAGCGCGATCAGCGCATCGGCGGAGGTATCGAATCTGCCGGTTATAGCGTGGATCTTATACAGGACCACGCTCTCAGGCATTCCTGCCCGCAGCAGCTTCAGCACTTCGGCGTTTGAGGGCGCCTCATATGCCGGTCTGGGCGGAGGCGCAACGGGCTGTTGTGCATAGAGCGTGCAAGCGATTCCGCACCAAAGGCTGACTGCAAGCCAGTTTCTCATTTTCATGATTTCGTCTCCTTTTCATGGCAACGGAAGAAGCAGGAATTTCTACCCGCTTCCACCCTGGACTGGCCTGCGCCGCGAAGGCCGCCTGCTGCAAGCCCGACTCCTTCGCCGCCATCGTCAAGTATTAAGCCTCGTCCTCAGACGCGCAGCCGAAGACCGAAATCTGCGGCTGCGTCTGAGGGCTCGATGGGAGAAGCCAGCCTAAAACGTGCCCCTGCTGCCGCCGCATAGTTCCACCGCGTGCCCCATGGCTTTCGTGACACGGTTGGCCGTGTCTTCATCGGTAAAGAAAAAGTAGAACTCCGCTTTCTCCTGCCCTCGCACCATAAGGTCGAAGATAGGCGGATCTACCTTCGCGGTCCAGGTTGTATGCCCGGCGGCCGCATCATTCTTGTTCTGGCGCTGGTCGCCTGTAGTCAGCGTCACGTCCTGCACATCGTGCAGGCTGAACGAAGCGTCGTCATCGGAGAGCTTTACGCCATCCCGCGTGATGTTGTAGTGATAGCCGATCGTGCAGGCCGACGCGTCGGCAACCACTTTGCTGGCCTCGAAGCTGAGCTTATAGTTCCAATTCGTCCCATCGGCACTGTCATGATAGTAAGTAGTCCAATTCAGCTTTCCTTGTTCGTTCAGCTTGGATTGGATGAGCTGCATCGTAACCGCCAGGGACGGCCCGCTATCAGCGGGTTTGGACGCGGGACTAGCGCTCTGCTGTCCCGACGCTGTAATGGAGAAAATTCCACAAACCAGAGTGGCAACAAGCCAGTGCTTCATTTTCATGTTTCTATCCTTTCCATGCACATATCGGAATCGCTTGATACTTCATGTCCCGATTTCAAGCGGTCTAACGGTTGTCGAACCGCGGCACATCCCGGTGCAACGCCTTCACCTGGTAGCCGGCTTTCTTGAGCCGCTTGCTAATCTCCTCGGCCATCATCACGCTGCGGTGCTGGCCGCCGGTGCAGCCGAAGGCCACGGTCAGGTAGCTCTTCCCTTCCTCTACGTAGTGCGGCAGCAGGTAATGCAGCAGGTCCGTTACCCGGCACAGAAACTCCCTGCTTTGCGGAAACCCGCGCACATACTTGGCCACCTTGGAGTCCAGGCCGGTCAGCTTGCGAAACTCAGGCACAAAGTGGGGATTGGGCAGGAACCGGACATCGAAGACCATATCCGCGTCCAGCGGCACGCCGTTCTTGAAGCCAAAGCTCAGGCAGGAGACCAGCAGGCGCTTGGTCTCCCGCTGGTGGCCAAACCGGGCCTGGATGTGGGCGCGCAGCTCGTGCACGTTGAAGTTCGAAGTGTCGATCAGGGTGTCCGCCACATTGCGGATGGGGTCCAGCAGTTGCCGCTCCTCCACGATGGAGCGCGCCACCGTCTCCGACCGGCCCAGGGGGTGCGGCCGCCGGGTCTCGGAGTAGCGCCGGACCAGCACCGCGTCCTGCGCGTCCAGAAAAACCACGCGCGTAGGCAGAAGCTTCCTTACGCTTTTCAGGATCTCCGGAAGGCGGTCGAGAGCCGTTCCCTCGCGTACATCCGCCACGATGGCGGCCTTCTCCACTTCCGCGGACTTGCCCACCAGAGCGGCAAAATCGGGCAAAAGCTCCAGCGGCAGATTGTCCACGCAACCGAAGCCCAGGTCCTCAAACGCCTTGAGCGCCGAGGCCTTGCCCGCGCCGGAGATTCCGGTGACGATGACCAGTTCCTTTTCCGGCTTCTTCAACGACTTGGCGGATTTGGCGACGGCATGAGGCGCTTTCGCCCGGTGCGCCGGTTTTGAAGGCGTCATGCGCTCATGCTACACCGAAGGGCCGGTCTGAGCCACCGGACGCGGTTACCCGGTATCCTCCGAGTTTGATCCCTCGCGCCGCCGCGACCCGCGCAAGGACGGGACTGCACTCGGAATCGGGATCAGGCGGATGCACGCTAGGGAATCTCCACCAACTCCATCTGCCCGTCGCGCCGGCGGTAGAGCACAAATATATCTCCGGCAGGATTGCGGAAGATGAGCAGGTCGCGGTCGCGGAATTCCGCTTCCTTCACAGCCTCCTCGACGGTCATGGGCCGCAGGGCAATCGCCTCGCCGTTCTTGAGGAT
>JBEKZR010000287.1:0-5008 GCA_049509715.1 Occallatibacter sp.
AGTCGGCCAGCAAGCCATCCAGCGAAGCCGCCTGCACATGATGGGCAATGGAGCTGAATGCCTCGCCCACCAGGGTCACCTTAGGCGCCTGGCTGCCCAGTTCCTCGCCAACCCGGCCCAGCCGCGCTCTTGCCAGCTCCAGCGCCTCGGGGTCCCGGTCAAACCCGATCAGATGCCCTTCAGGTTCCAGCAGCCTCGCGATCCCCTCGGCGTGTCCCGCCAACCCCAGCGTGCAGTCCACATACGTTCCGCCTGCGCGCACCCGGAGAAGATCGATCGCTTCCTTGAAAAGAACCGGCACATGGCGTTCATTCGGCTTCGTCATGTGGTCCCCCTGGGGGGCAACGTGGTTCAACTAGCCCGGCGGGTAAAAGCCGCAACTGCATTGAGATCGTCCGCCGTCAATCCAGACCCCGACAACTGCTCCTCGATTTCCTTCTCGTTGTGAACTTCCAGGTAGATCAGCTTTCCAAATACCGAAACTTCCGCGCTCAGCTTCGCCTTTTCGCGCAAAATCTGGGGCAGCAAGACCCGCGCCTGGCTGTCGATCTCCACCTGCTGGCCGTAGTAGCTGGTCACATTCATGTACTTTTCAACCACCGGGTTCATGGCGTTAACCGCCAGCAGGCTTTCCTGCTTCTCCCACTCCGGCAGCGGCCAGACCTGCGCGCTCCTGCCGTTGGTGGAAGTGATGTAGAACTGGGTGACGTTGGCCGCATCCAGCAACTGCTTGAACGCGGACGGGATCTTCAGCCGCCCCTTCTCATCGACCTTCGCCGGATGGTTTCCGCGAAACACTTTTCTGCCTCTTGTCCGTCCGCGGCTGATTCCTCATCTCGTTCCACGGCCGGTTCCCTGCCCCGAACTTCCCTGTTCCCGTTAGCCAGGCTGGTTCCCCAGCCGATTTAGCGTCACGGATACCTCGTGGAGAAATTGAAATGCGTGTAGACTTGCTTTGGATCAGTTCAGCTGTTTTGGTGGATCTGGATTTTGCTGAACTGCTCCTGAGACCACTTCGCTCTACTTGGCTACACTTAACTCCACAAAAGCGATACTACAGCCGATATGGACGCGCGCCAAGAAAAAAATCGAGGTAAAGTGTGGGAGTTTGAGGGCGATTGCAGGAAGTTCGCCTAATAGATTAAGAAAGTTCGATTACCACAACATGTAGTGGTTACTCCTTTGGTTCTGGCACTGGACAGGATCGGCAGGCTGTGGTAGGTGAACAAAAAGCGAAAACCGGCGCCTTCTTCCCCTCCGCCTGGCCAGAAAAACCGATTGCGCCCGTACCGGTTCCGCCCCTGTTGCTTTACTCATTTTCGGGACTGCGTGCCTGCCTCCCGTGCTCAACCACGAGCTGCAGCAGATAAAAGAAGACCATGGTGTTGATCACCAGCAGCCCCCCCCTGATCCACGTCACTCTGCGGAACACCTCGAAGATTTCCAAGGGCAGGAACGAAGCGGTGATGGCTAGGGTCAGGTACTCGCCCCAGATTTTTTCCAGATACAGGCCGATTCCTTCCAACATGCCGAGGGCGGCGTAGCAGAAAGCCGCCGCGCCGATCCGCCGCAGCAACGGATCGTTCAGCAGTGAGGCCTTGTCCAGAATGAAGTCGACGAAGCGCGATTCGGGGTTGAAGCGCATGTGGTGGGCCAGCCGGGCAACCTGATCGCCGATGTCCTTATGCAGCATGCGCAGCGCGCCCACGCCAACGGCCACAAACAACAGCGCCAGGGCAAATTTGTAGGCCGCAATGAGCACCAGCCATTGATTGTGGCGCCTGGGTCTCGGCAAGGACGGCGATGGAGAGTCGGTCATGGTTTCCCGGAAGAACTTGTTTGAAACCGGCTGCTTGTTCTTACGTTAACCCAAGCGCGCGGGTTCTCCTAACGGCGGTTGCTCCCCGGCAGGCGGCACAGCGAGGGTGATCGACTCTCTGATTTATCTCTTCAGATTCAATAGCGCCTCGCGGTCCAGCACATTGCCGTCCACGATGAGCCCGGTGATGCGGCGCGCGTTCCAGATATTTGCGACGGGATCGGAATCCAGAATAAGGATATCGGCCCGCCGGCCGGGGGCGATCTGGCCCAGCTCGTTCCAGCCGAACTGGAGGGCGTAGTTGTTGGTGGCCGCGGCCAGCGCCTCGCGCGGTGAAAGCCCCAGCCGCACCAGCAGTTCCAGCTCGGTGTGCATGGAGATGCCGGGCATGCTGCCATTCACCGATGCGCCCGAAGCCGCCAGGTAGTGCGGATAGGCGGAGAATATCTTTTCATTGATGAGCCACAGCCGCATCGCGGACTGGTCGGCTTTCTTGCGCTGGCCGTCTTCCATCCAGCGCTGCGAAGCGGCGGGCAGGCGGCGCATCCATGAGAACAGCGGATAGACCAGCTCTCCGGTCGCGCGATCCGACGGCTGGAACATGTGGGCGGGGTCCAGCAGCCGGGCGGCCGGCTCCTTCCATAGGTTGCGATGAGCCGGCAGTTGCAGGTAATAGAGGCTGAAGGTGGGCATCAGCGCAGCGTGGTGCGCGGCCAGAAAGCGGGCGTAGGCGCGCAGGTGCAGGTCGACCGGCGGCAGCCGTTCCGCGTAGTCGTAGGCCGCCGATGCAGCCGTTCCCACGGGGTTTTCAACCAGCGGCCTCTGCAGCTCATCGGGAATCAGGCCCAGTTCGTAACGGCCCATGTGCAGCAGCACGTCCACGCCGGCCTCCATGCCGACGTTGTAGGGCGTAGAAACGAACTCCCCGTAGGTGACCAGCCCCATCTGGTGGGCGTGAGCGATGATCCACTGGGTATTGGCCGCGGTAAGATCGTGGCCCAGCCACAACACGCGCGTTCCCAACCGCGCGGTGGCCGTAAGCTGGCGGGCCGTATCCTCAGGGCTGAGCTCGGCGGGACGGGAGCCCTCCCGGAGCTTGAGCGCCCACTCCGGACGCTTGGCCAGCAGGCTCCAGTTGTCGGTGGTGCCGATCGAATCGACCAAATAGAGATGAGGGCTGGGATTGGCGGTAAAATCGATCACCCCGCGCCGGTAGTCGCTGCGGGCCACCACCGTGGTCACGCCCATGTAGAGGTTGGCATTGGCCTGGCCCTGCGAGTTCATGCCGGCAAAGCCATCCACCAGCCCCGGGATGAGGTATTTCCCGGTGCAGTCGATCACCTGCGCGCCTTTGGGAATGGGCACAGCCCCGCGGGAGCCAACATCGGTGATGCGCCCGTCGCGCACAATCACGATCGCATCCTGCAGGTCTCGCGCCGAGCTGCCCCAGTCGGAAACGTCCACCACGGTGCCGCCGGCCAGCACCAGCGCCGTCGAGCCTGAGCCTGCGGGAAGGACCGGGGACTGGGTCTGCGGCCAGGCCAGAACGCCGGCCAAAGCCGCTCCACCCAAACCCACCAGGACGATATGAAAGAGTCGCATCAGAAAACAGGCCTGTTGTGGATTGTCGCACAGCGATAAGCAGTTTCTTCTAGCTGGCCACCAGCGCGGGCCGGCGGCGTCGCGCCAGCAAGGGCAGCACCTGGGCCAGCGCCTCGTCCACGGTCACGCCGTACTTGGCGCGCAGACCGTCTATCTTGCCGTGTTCGATGAAGCGGTCGGGCCAGCCGATGCGCACCACCGGAACCGCGCTGCCCATTTCTTCCAGGGCCTCGATCACCGCCGAGCCAAAGCCTCCCGTCTTCACGTGATCCTCAAAGGTGACGAAGGCGGCCACGCGCCGCGAGTATAGTTCGAGCATCTGGCGGTCAAGCGGCTTGACGAAGCGGGGATTGACGACCGCTGCGGAGTAGCCGTCGCGCTCCAGCCGGCCGGCCAGCTCCTGCGCCAGGCAGATCATCGGCCCCAGTCCCAGGATGGCCACGTCCGAGCCGTCCTGCAGTACCTCGGCCTTGCCCACGGCAATCGCCTGCGGCTCGGCCTTGCGGGCCACCCCGGCCACCGCGCCCCGCGGATAACGGATGGCGCTCGGCCCAGCAAGCTGAACCGCCGTCATCATCATGTCGGCCAGTTCGTCCTCGTCCTTGGGCGCCATCAGCACCATCTCCGGAATGCCGCGCAGGTAGGCGATGTCGAACAGTCCATGATGCGTAGGCCCGTCATCGGCGGAGAGTCCGGCGCGGTCCATGCAGAACAGAACCGGCAGTTTTTGCAGGCAGACGTCGTGCACGATGGGATCGAAGGCCCGCTGCAGAAAGGTGGAGTAGATGGCGCAAACCGGCCGGTAGCCGCGCGTGGCCATGCCGGCGGCAAAAACGACCGCATGTTCCTCGGCGATGCCAACATCGAAGTAGCGTTTAGGATAGTGGGGCCGGAACAAATCCAGGCCGGTGCCGTTGGGCATGGCCGCCGTGATGGCCACTATGCGCTCGTCCTTGCCGGCCATCTCCACCAGCGTTTTGGCGAAGACCTCGGCGTATGTTAGCTCGCCGGCCTTGGTCTTGCCGGTCTCGGGATCGTAAGGCCCCAGGCCGTGGAACTTCTTCTGCCCGTCGAGCGCCGGTTGAAAGCCGCGGCCCTTCTGCGTGAGCACGTGCAGCAGCACCGGGTGGTCCACGGTCTTGAGAAACTTGAAGGTCTCCACCAGCTAGGGCAGGTTGTGGCCGTCGAGGGGGCCGAAGTACTGCAGGCCGAACTCTTCAAACAGAATGGAGGGCCAAAGCATGCCCTTGGCGGCCTCTTCGGCGCGGCGCACTACAGTCACTGCGGTCTTGCCGCCGAAGCGCTCGATGATCCGTTTGGCCGAGTCGTGCAGATGCTGGTAATGCTCGTTGGTGACGATGCGGTGGAAGTAGCGGGCGATGGCGCCCACGTTGCGGTCGATGGACCATTCGTTGTCGTTGAGGACGACGATCAGCCGCTTGGTCTGCTCGGCGATGTTGTTCAGCGCCTCGAAGGAAATGCCGTTGGTGAATGCCGCGTCGCCGGCCACGGCGATCACGTGCTCCTTGCCGCCGGACAGGTCGCGGGCCACGGCCATTCCTAAAGCAGCGGAGAGCGCGGTTCCGG
>JBEKZR010000288.1:0-5002 GCA_049509715.1 Occallatibacter sp.
CCAGCTCTCGGTGAGCTACGTGGTGCAGGCGGTGAATATCGACTCCAGCATGGCCCCGGTGCAGATGCCGAGCGTGATGCAAAGAGAAGCGGACTATACGAGGATTCTCTCGGTTGCATGAGGTGACGCAGTCTTGAGCGCGAGTTTGACCATTACCGTCGACAACACCACGTACAGCGTGGTGGACGACCGCACCACGTTCTATGACGTGGTGATTCAGGGCGCCGTGACGGATGAGATTGCCGGGAGCTTCAATGCGCCGGGATTCAGCGTGGAGACCGCGCGCGCGGATCTGCAGAGCAAGACGACCCAGCAGGGACTGTATGGCGTTGCAGGCTATCCGAACCTGTCGTTTCCCAAGCTGGCGACAACGAGCTACACGGTGAATCTGACATTACAGGCAGCGGGGTACCAGGATCACGCGCTCGCAGTGACGATCCCCGTGAATGCGATCTTCCCGGTGACTGCGCCGGGCGCGGCGATGCGGCGCCTGCCGGTGAGACTGCAGGGGCGCGTGGTTGTGGATGCAACGGGACTGCCGGCAGCGGGCGCGCAGGTTGTGTCGGTCGACAATCCGAACCCGCCATCGCCTCCACCGCCTCCGCCGGTTCCGCATACGAATCTGCTGCGGTCGCCGCTGTATCTTGCGCATGCCGTCGGCGTGCAGGCGCAACTGGTGACGCTGACAACCACCGGCACTGCCCAGTTGACGCTGGCTGCAGCGGCGGGCGCGACCACGGTGACGTTTAACACGACGGCAGGATTGTCGGGCAGCGCATTCATCCGCTTCGCCACACCAAGCCAGACGCTGGTGGAATATGCGCAGGTACAGGGTCCTGGGCTTGCAGCGGGGCAGATTGTCCTGCGCAACGGGCTGAACAGGAGCTACAAAGCCGGGGCGGGAACGGATGTTCAGTTTGTAACGGCCGCGCCCGCGGGTTCAGCGTCGAGTTTGCTGATCGATGCCGATGCGGGCGATGGCGTTCTGGTGACGGATCAGCTTTTTCAATCAGGAACGCTTGTTGTCGATGGCGGGTCGCCTGCGCTTGTGGAGTACCACGAACTGGGCGCGATCGCCGACGGCAATGGCTACTACGGATTCGAGGGTGTTGGCCGCGTGCAGCAACTTTTTCTGCGCGCCAATCCGGCAACACCGGGAACACCGGTTCTTCCATGGGCAATCGAGTTCGATCAACCAATCAATGTGGTGGATCTGCAGGTATAGAACGCCGCACAGCATTCGCGAGGAGGATGACCAATGGGCACATCGTATCTTTCACCCGGTGTTTACATTCAAGAGGTAAACAGCGGCACGCAGCCGATTGAAGGCGTGAGCACAAGCACGACCGGTTTTGTAGGGATGACGGTGCGCGGGCCCGTCAGCGGTCCTCCGACTCTGGTCACGAGCTTCGCGGATTTTACGCGCAGTTTTGGCGGGTTCATTCCGGACTCAACTACCTTTCACGACTACCGGTATCTGCCCTATGCCGTGAAGGGCTTCTTCGACAATGAAGGCGCGCTTGCCTACATTGTGCGCGTGCTGGGGCAGGGCAACGCAACGGCGGCGGATGGCGGCCAGCTTGTGGGCGGGCTGCTGACAAGGCTGTCGGCCGATGCGACATCGGGATCGACGACGGTCGCGCTTGCGACGACGCGCGGGTTGACTACGGCGTCGCATTTGACGTTTAAGCAGACCAAGAACGGCATTGTGACGCAAGAGGGGCCGATCGCAATTACGAAGTACACGGACAGTGGACAAGTGACATTGGGCGCGGCTCTGACCAACAGCTACCAGGCGCAGTACACCACGGTTGTGACGGATGAAGCCAATCCAGGAACGGCTTGCGAACTCGATGCCGAGGACCCCGGCGCATGGGGTGGGCAGATTGCGATTCAGATCAAGCAAAGTTCGCAGGCGCAGTCGCAAGTTGTGTCGATGCCTTCGCTCAACACCGTGCTGCTGACTTCGACGGCCAACTTTTATGTTGGTGCAATTGTCGAGTTCAACCTTGGCAACACGAAGGTGTGGAAGAAGGTGAAGGCCATTGCGGGCAGCAGCATCGTTGTGACCAATGCCTTTGCCGCCTTGACCGACCTGAATCCCGACGGCGGTTTTGCTGCGACGGGGGCGCGCACCTGCGAGTTTGACATTCTGGCGTCGTGGAACGGCGTGAACGAGCAGTGGCGCTACTTGTCAATGGACAACACGATTCCGAGCTACTACGCGACGGTGATCAACAACGGATCTTCGCTGCTTGCGGTGCCGTCGGCCGCGGTGGGCGACAGCGTGACCGATGATCCGTTCATCTTTCCTTCCGCGCCGGACGGGCTGAACCTGACGCTGACCGGCGGCAGCGATGGAACGGCCGCACCGCTGGATTCCGATTACATCGGCGTGGACAACGGGCCGGGCGCCAGGACCGGAATTCAGGCGCTGATCGATCAGGACGACATTGCGATTGTGGCGGCGCCGGGAATAACCGACCAGAACGTGCAAAACGCTTTGATTACGCACTGCGAGACGTTGATGTATCGCTTTGCCATTCTGGATCCCGCGCCGCACGGAGGCAGCGGGGACGTGCCGGCGACACTGCCGGATATTCAGAACCAGCGGAATCTCTACGACACCGAGTACGCGGCGATCTATTATCCGCGCGTGAAGGTCTTCGATCCGCTCACGAATACGGATATTACCGTGCCGCCGAGCGGACACATTGCTGGCATTTATGCCCGCGTGGATGAGACGCGCGGCGTTTACAAGGCGCCGGCGAACGAGCTGATCGGCGGCATCGACGCCATTGAAGTGAAGGTGAGCAAGGGCGACCAGGATGTTCTGAATCCCTTCCCGGTAAACATCAATGTGCTGCGTGACTTTACCGCGCAGAGCCGCGGGCTGCGGGTTTACGGGGCGCGCTGCATTACCAGCAATGCGGAGTGGATGTATGTGAACATCCGCCGGCTGTTCATCTTCCTTGAGCACTCGCTGGATATTGGCACGCAGTGGGCGGTGTTTGAGCCGAACGATCAGGCGCTGTGGGCGCGGCTGACGCAAAGCGTCTCGGCGTTCCTCACCACGGTGTGGAACGACGGCGCGCTGATGGGCGCCAAGGCATCCGACGCATTCTTTGTGCGCTGCGATCAGACGACAATGACGCCGGACGACATTCAGAATGGGCGGCTGGTGATGCAGATTGGCGTTGCACCTGTCTTCCCGGCCGAGTTTGTGATCATCCAGATCGGACAGTGGCAGGGCGGCTCATCGGTTCAGGAACTGTAGAAAGAGGAGGAGAACATGGCAACTGGCGTACGCAACGATCCCTATCGTGGGTTTAATTTCCGGGTCGAACTGGACAACACGAGCGTGGCGGCATTCAGAGAGTGCAGCGGCCTGACGCTCAATACCGACCCGGTGGACTACCGCGAGGGAACCGATTCCTGGCTTTCCGTGCGGAAGCTGCCTGGCTTGCGCAAATACACCAATATCACGCTGAAGCGCGGATTTACCGACAACCAGGACCTGTGGCAGTGGTACCTGAACATTCTCAACGGTGTGGACGACCGTCGAAATGGCGCCATCGTCCTACAGGACGAGACCCACACGGACAAGCTGCGCTGGGAGTTCCAGAACGGCTGGATCTGCAAGTGGGAAGGCGCAACGATGAACGCGACGAGCAACGACGTTGCGATCGAGACGATTGAGATTTGCCACGAGCGGCTTGAGCTGTCTTAAGGCCGACAGGGACTAAAGCGACTATGCCGACTTACACAACTCCCGGGGTTTACTTCGAACCCACGGACCAGAACGGCCAGGGGATCTCCGCTCTGCGCACGGACATTGCCGCGTTCATCGGCATTGCGCAGATGGGGCCGCTGAACGTTCCTACTCCGGTGAACACCTGGGAGCAGTTTCAATCGGTATTCGGCAACTACATTCCCAACGGGTATCTTGCCTACTGCGCGAAGGCGTTCTTCGATAACGGCGGCCAGACGCTCTATGGGGTGCGGGTTGCGGCTCCCGAGGCAGAGACAGCGACGAACCCTGCGGCTATACAGCCGGCCGATGGCTTTTCCTCCATCCTGCTATCGACAGCGGGCTTTGCGGCCGGCGCGCTGGCCACGGCTCGTCAAACGGTGTTAGGCGCAGCGAGCGGCGTGCAGCCTGCGAACGGAGCTGCCTCGCGGCTTGCCTCAGCAAGCGGTTTTCCTCAGGGGTCGGTGGTGCGCATTGTGCAGACAGTGCCTTCGCCTGTGGTGAACATACGGATGGTTGAGGCCATTGTCGCCGCCACCAACACGCTCTACTGGGATACGCCGCTCGATGCTTCGTTTGTGCTGACGCAGCCGATCGAGTTCAGCACGTTCCAGCATTGCGATCTGATGGTGCAATCAGTGAACGCGGGAACGAACACGGTCACCTGGACTTCCTCGCTCGCCGGGCAATTTAACCTGGCGGCGTCGATTGAGTTCGGCACCGGAGCTTCGACATCACGCGGCGAGCTGTTCGATGCAGACGGAAATCCGACGATCCGGCTGACTGCATTGAATCCCGGCGTGTGGGGCGATTCGCTTTCTGCCTTTGTAGCGCTAAACAACTCCGCGGCAGCGACAACCTCCACGGTCCAGCCGCAGCCTACGACTGGATTGGGAAGCCTGCTCACTTCGATTGTGGGGTTTCCGGTTGGAACGGTGGTGAAGGCGTGGCAGGCGGGCGTTGCGCCGCAGTACCGGATTGTTGCTGGCACCGATCCCACGATGAACCTGCTCCTCTGGGACACGCCTCTAACAGCCCCGCTCGACTTTACAAAGCCGATCTCGTTCGAGTCCTGTGAGTTCACAATTACTGTGCTGCTGAACGGAATGGAACAGGAGATCTTTTCGGGTCTCTCACTGGACACACGCAGCGCACAGTACATTGAGACAGCCATAAGTCCGGCGACGTCGAGGTTTGTTCAGGCAACGGACCTTCACTCGCCCGCGTCCTACCCAGACCGCTTGCCTGACC
>JBEKZR010000289.1:0-4999 GCA_049509715.1 Occallatibacter sp.
CCGGATATCGTGAGTTTTTTTGAGCACGATGTGCCGCTGGCTTTTGCGGATGCGAAAGACCCGGCGTTGAAGGCGGAGTTTGCCGAGACGAATGCGGCCGTGATTGCGGCGTTGAATAGCTATCTCGGCTGGCTGAAGACGGACCTGCTGCCTAACTCGAATGGCGACTTCCGCATTGGGGCTGAGGCGTTTTCAAAGAAGCTCCAATACGACGAAATGGTGGATTTGCCGCTGAACAAGCTGCTGGAGATCGGCTGGGCCGATTTGCGCAGGAATCAGGAGCGCTTCAACAAGGTTGCGAAAGAACTTGAGCCGGAAAAGACGCCGGGCGCGGTGCTGGAGGAGTTAGGCGAGAACCATCCCGCGCCCGATCATCTGCTGGACAGCTTCCGCGCTACCTTCGACGGGCTGGTGAGCTTCATCCGCACACACCGCATTGTTACAATTCCTTCGGATGTGCGGCCGATTGTGGAGGAGACGCCGCCCTTCATGCGCGCGACGACCTTTGCCAGCATGGACACGCCGGGGCCGTTCGAGACGCACGCGACAGAGGCTTATTTCAATGTGACGCTGCCCGATCTCAAGATGAAGCCGGAAGAGGTCGAAGGTTACATGCACTCGTTCAACATTGGTACGATCATTTCAACGGCGGTGCACGAGGCTTATCCGGGCCATTACATCCAGTTCCTCTGGTTGCCGCAGGCGCCCAGCCGGGTGCGCAAGCTGCTGGGAGCGAACACCGACATCGAGGGCTGGGCGCACTACACCGAGCAGATGATGCTGGATGAAGGATACGGCCAGCCCGGATCCGGGGCCAGGGACGAGCGCGAGTCGAAGTTCCTGCGCCTTGGTCAACTGCAGGACGCCCTGCTCAGGAACGCGCGCTTTATCGTGGGCATTGAGATGCACACCGGCAAAATGAGCTTCGATGAGGCCGTCGCGTTCTTTGAGAAGGAAGGGTACCAGTCGAAGGAGACCGCCATGGTGGAGACCAAGCGCGGGACCGGCGATCCGACTTATCTCTACTACACGCTGGGCAAGCTGGAGATCATAAAGCTGCGCGAAGACTTGAAGATGAAGCAGGGCGCGGCTTTCTCGCTGCAGGAGTTCCACAATAACTTCCTGCGCCAGGGATTTCCGCCCATAAAGATTGTGAGGGAGGCGCTGCTGGGAGACGATTCGCCGGCGCTGTGAGCGGATGGAAAATGGAGAAATGTACGATGGAGGGCAAATACGCAGCGTGCTGGGCAGAATACAAGAGACTTGCGCGATATGAACTTTTTGCGGTGGTTGGGATCGTATCGATTCCTATACTGCTTCTCCCGGTGCTCTCTTTGCTCAACTTGAGCTGGCCGCTTGAACTTTTGGTATTCGTTCTTTTTCTTGCGGTGGCGTATTTTCATTATTGCCGTTATATCTGGCCGTGTCCCCGCTGCGGCGAACCGTTCAATGGGCGCCTGGGCATCGGCGGGATTCGCGAAGAATGTCAGAATTGCGCCCTGCCAAAATGGGCTAATGACGATGAAGGCGATGAGCCTACACTGATCGAGGACGAGACGAGGAAGACGGAATGAGCAAACATGTACGGAAGGCGGTTTTTCCCGCGGGCGGGCTGGGAACGCGGTTTTTGCCGGCCACCAAGGTGATTCCCAAAGAGATGCTGGCGCTGGTGGACAAACCCATCATCCAGTACGGGGTGGAAGAGGCGGTTGCGTCGGGGATCGAGCACATTATCATCATCACCGGGCGCGGCAAGGGCGCCATGGAAGACCACTTCGACAATAGCTTTGAGCTGGATGCAACCCTGGAACGGCGCGGCAAGCAGGAGTTACTGGCGGTGTCGCGCGGCGTCTCCACGCTGGCCCAGATCAGTTATGTGCGCCAAAAGGAACCGCTGGGCCTGGGCCACGCCGTGCTTTGCGCCAAGGAACTGGTGGGCGATGAACCCTTTGCCGTCCTCCTGCCAGACGATGTAATCGATGCCGCAGTTCCTTGCCTTAAGCAGATCATCGATGTGTTCGGCGAAAAGGGCGGTTCGGTGCTGGCGACACAGACCGTCGAGGGCCCTGGGATCAGCGCGTATGGCGTGCTGGCCGGCGTGCGGGACCCGGTGAATGAGCGGATTTTCAACTGCACCGGCATGGTGGAGAAGCCGAAGTTCGAAGATGCGCCATCAAAGCAGGCGATTATCGGGCGCTATGTGCTGACGCCGCGGATTTTCGCGTTGCTGGAGCAGACCACCGCTGTGCCCGGCGGCGAGATCCAACTCACCGACGGTATCCGGGCGCTGCTCAAGGAAGAGAAGGTCTATGGCTATACCTTTCAGGGCAAGCGGTTCGATGCAGGCGATAAGTTCGGCATGTTGCAGGCCACGGTCGAGTTTGCGCTCAAGCGCAGCGATCTTGGGCCGCAGTTCCGCGATTATTTGAAGGGGCTGAAGCTGTAGGGCGGAGTTAGCGCAATTCGAGCGAGCCCCAATGCTAACGCCGCTAACACCGCTAGCTACGCTAACTCCGCTTCCTTACGCCTTCCACTTGATATTGCAGCCGATCGATGGGTGCTGGTTCTTGGGGACGGGCTTGCCCGCAAGGACAAGATCGATGGCGGCGCGCAGGTCCTGGCCGGTGACGGGAACTCCGTTGCCGGGGCGGCTGGAATCGAACTGGCCGCGATAAACCAGGCGAAAGCCGGCGTCGAAGAGAAAGAAGTCCGGAGTGCAGGCGGCCTTGTAGGCATGAGCCACGGCCTGCGTTTCATCGTATAAGTAGGGGAAGACGAAGCCGTAGGTTTCAGCATGCTGCTTGAGTCCGACGGGGCTGTCATCGGGGTGCGTGGTTGCATCGTTGCTGCTGATGGCTACGATAGCGATCGGCTGGCCGTCGTAGTCCGCGCCCAGCTTCGCCAATCCCCTCTCGATGTGCTTCACATAGGGGCAGTGGGCGCAGATGAACATGACCAGTAACCCTTTTTTGCCGCGGAAGCCGTCGCGGCGGACGGTCTTGCCGGTCACTACGTCGATGAGGGAAAAGTCGGGGGCCGTGGTGCCCAGTTCCAGCATGGTGGATTCGGTAAGTGACATGGGAATATCTCCTCAAAGATGCTGTTAACTAGTTGGGTTCCGCCCTGCTTGAGCGGCGATCCCTTCCATTTTCGCTAAAACAGCGGCGTCTGTCTTCCCGGCATGGTCAGGCCGAAGTGCTCATAGGCCAGGCGCGTGGCTACGCGGCCACGGGGTGTGCGGTCGAGGAATCCGATCTGGATGAGGAAGGGCTCGTAGACTTCTTCCAGGGCGTCTTCCTCCTCGGCCAGGGTCGCGGCCAGCGTGCCCAGGCCGACCGGCCCGCCGTCGTACTTCTGCATGATAGCCAGCAGCAACCGGCGGTCGATCTCGTCGAAGCCGTGGGCGTCCACTTCCAGCATGGTGAGGGCGGCATTGGCCGTGGGGCGGTCGATAGTGCCTGAGCCGCGCACCTGGGCGTAGTCGCGCACGCGGCGCAACAGGCGGTTGGCGATGCGCGGCGTGCCGCGCGAGCGCAGGGCGATCTCCGCCGCGCCCTCCTGGTCGATGGGTATCTGCAACACCTCGGCGGACCGGCAAACGATGACGCGGAGTTCCTCCTCCGTGTAGAACTCCAGGCGCAGCAGGATGCCGAAGCGCGAGCGGAGGGGTGAACTCAGCAGGCCGGGCCGCGTGGTGGCGCCGATGAAGGTGAAGGGGCGCAGTTCCATGACGTGGGTGCGCGCCGCCGGGCCCTGGCCGATGATGATGTCCAGCTTGTAGTCCTCGAGCGCCATGTAGAGCTTTTCTTCCAGGATCGGCTGCATGCGGTGAATTTCGTCGAGGAAGAGCACCTGGCGCTCGCGCAGGTTGGTGAGGATGGCGGTCAGGTCGCCCTGAATCTGCAGGGCCGGCCCGGAGGTCTGCTGGAAGCCGACGTCGAGCTCGTTGGCAATGATGGTGGCCAGAGTGGTTTTGCCCAGGCCCGGAGGGCCGAAGAGGAGGACGTGATCGAGGGCCTCGCCGCGGGATTTGGCGGCTTCCAGCGCGATGGCGAGCTGCTCTTTGGCCTTGGACTGGCCGATGAACTCGCGCAGCCAGCGGGGGCGCAGTTTCAGTTCAAAGCCCTGCTCTTCGTCGGCGCGCGCTGCGCTGACCAGCCGTTCGGGAGTGTTGTCGCGGGCGATGGCCATGCTGAGGAGAGTCTAACGGCTATTGGCCCCAGGGGCAACGTGTGGCTGCCTGGCGCCCGGTCTTCCATCCAGGGCGTGATCGACCTCCGCGCCCGTACCGCCAGGACGGATTTCGGATTGACACGCGGGCCGCCCGGCGATATGCTCATTTAGCATATCTTTCAACCAATTGCGGCAGAATTGCTGGAGCGCTCGGTCATGGATCAGGCTGGAGCGAGTTGGCTGAAAGCGCGAGGAGACCAACGATGTTCAATCGTTTTCGCCTGGGGGCTCTATTGCTCATCTGCCTTGTCGTGCCGTTTTTCGGTTGCGGCAGCGCTACTGAGTTAGATTCGATTACGGTTACGCCTGCGACCGTGAACTTCGGTGGGGTTGGCCTCACTGCGCAGCTTTCGGCCACTGGGACCATCAACCATGGAACTCATCCCGCGACTACTGTGGATGTGACAGACCAGGTGACCTGGAACACCGGCTCCAAGGACGTGGCAATTGTAAGCGCTGCCGGAGTGGTCACCTCGACTGGCCCAGGCAGCATACAGATCACGGCCAGCATAAATGGGTTCACCGGACTTCTTTCCTCCAGCTCAACCGTCACGGTGACAACCACAAGCCCAACTGGACCCACAAACACGGATGTGACTTCTCTATCCATCATTCCCAGCGCTCAATCGGTTGCGTCGCCGAATGACACCAGCCAATTCATCGCGATTGGAACGACTGCATCGGGTGTTACGGAAAACCTGACCAGCCAGGTCGTGTGGAGCTCAAGCAGCGCACAAATTGCCACGATTTGTACCGCCGGTTCTCC
>JBEKZR010000029.1:0-17137 GCA_049509715.1 Occallatibacter sp.
CTGGTGACCGATTTGTTGAACGAGGTGCGCGCCCGTGTGGCCGCGCTCGGCGCCACCACACTGGCCGAAGTTCGCCAGGCGCCCCACCGGCTGGCGGCGCTGAGCGAGGAGATGGAAGCCGCGGAAGAGGGGCACGCCTTCGCGGACCTGAGGGAGGGTGAGGATGCCGGAGTCGAGGCCGTCGTCCAGGTCGGCGGTCAGGTAGGCAATCTCGTCGGCCAGGTCGATCAGTTGGGCTTCCAGGGGCGGAAATTGGTCGAGAAAGTATTCGGACAGCTCGGGGTGGGCGGACGCGGAGTAGTCGCGGGAGTGCTTGACGATGCCTTCGCGGACGGCCAGGGTGAGATTGAGGCCGCGAAAGGCGGCGTAGCGCTCCTCGAACCAGGTCACGATGCGCAGGGCGTGGAGGTTGTGGTCGAAGGTGAGCCCTGAGCCGCGCAGGCAGTGGTCGAGGGCCTCTTCGCCGGTGTGGCCAAAGGGCGGGTGGCCGATGTCGTGGACCAGGGCCAGGGCCTCGGCCAGTTGGGCGTTCAGGCCCAGGGCCGCGGCCAGAGTGCGCGCGATCTGGGTGACCTCCAGGGTGTGGGTGAGGCGGCTGCGGAAGTGGTCCGACAGGGAGTCCGCGGGCAGCCGTGCGAAGACCTGGGTCTTGCCGGCCAGGCGGCGAAAGGCGCGCGTGTGCAGAACGCGTGCGGCGTCGCGCGCGAAAGGAGTGCGGTAGGGATGAGGGGGCTCAAAGTGCGCGCGGCGGGTCAGATCGCTGTCTGTGTCTCCGCAAACAGCAATCCCTGGGGGTAACGCGGCAGCCGGTTTCGATTCCAGGTCCGTCATCCATGCAACTCAGAGGTTCACGTCTGGTTATACCGCAGCCGTGGACTCCGGCGCTGACAGAAGGACTCTAACGTGCTGTAAATCACCAAAGATGCAATCGGGGAGTGCTATATCATTCCAATACAGCGGGGGATTGGACAACGCCATTCGCGCGGGAGTACTATCCTGCCGGTATTTTTTTTGAGGGCTGGCGCGGGGACGAATCCGGCGCCGCGGCCGGTTGCATTTCACATTCGGGCATTTTATTGGGAGGCAGGCATGAAAGCGATGAAGATGACGGTGTTGGCCGTGCTGGCGCTGGGTCTTGCGTTCACGTTGGGTTGCGGCGAGAGGCATTCGAAAAAGGAGGTTTTCTACCTCATTTCGGCGGATTCCGCGTTGCCTTACTGGCAGACCGCCGCGGCCGGTTTCAACAAGGCGGCGGCGCAATACAAGGTGACGGCCAGGGTGGTGGGGCCTGACGGACACGATCCGCAGGCCGAGGCGGCCGAGCTGCAAAAAGCCATTGCGGCCAACCCGGCGGGCATCCTGATCTCGGTGGCCGATGCCGCCGTCCTGCAGCCGGGGATCGATGCCGCGGTCAATGCCGGGATTCCCGTCATTACCATGGACTCCGATGCGGTGAGCAGCCACCGGCTGTACTTCATCGGAACCAACAACCTGGAGGCGGGACGCCTGGGTGGCAAGCGGGTGATTGAGAAGCTGGGCGGCAAGGGGAACGTGGTCTTCTTCACCTTTTCAGGCCAGCCCAACACGGAAGAGCGGCTGAAGGGCTACAAGGATGTGTTTGCGAGCCGGCCGGAGATCAAGATCGTGGACGTGGTGGACATCAAGGGCGACGCGCGGATCGCGTTCGACAAGACCCAGGATTACCTGGCCCGGACCGGGGACAAGAAGATCGACGCCTTTGTCAGCCTGGAGTCGGCGTCGGGCAACTCGGTGGCCGATGCGATCAAGCGCACCGCCACCGGCCGGGAGCTGGTGGCATTCGACGTGAGTCAGGATACGCTGGACGGGATCAAGGCTGGAACCATCGATGCGACCATCGCGCAGAAGCCTTTTACCATGGGCTACATCGGGTTGAAGGGGCTGGATGAGGTCTTCCACGCGCCGCCCAAGCAGCTCGACAAGGACTACAGAGTTGACGCTTTCTCTCCCTATCCGGTGTTTGTGGACACAGGCACCTCACTGGTGGACAAGAGCAACGTGGATCTCTACACTGCCGGCGCGGCGGAGGGAGCAAAGTAGGGCGGCCTTATTCCGGCTTGGGCTGGCCGGCGGCGCTCTCCTGTTTGGCCAGCTTGACGCGGGCGCTTTCCAGCTTCTTCTGCACCTTGGCCTCTTCGCCCGGCTCCACGTCCGCCGCGGCCGACTTGGCGAATGCGGCCAGCGATAGTTCCCACTGCGCCGCGGCCAGCCGGATGCGGCCGGTCTTCTCGTAAAGGTCGCCCAGGTGATCGTGAACGGTGGGGTCTGTCCGGTCGCGCTCGACGGCCTGGCGAAGGTTCTCCTCGGCGAGTTCGTACTGGCCCAGCTTGAAGTAAACCCAGCCCAGCGAATCGAGGTAGGCGCCGTTCAACGGCTCCAGATCGACGGCTTTGCGAATCAGCGTGAGGGCCTCCGGCAGCCGGATTCCCTTGTCGGCCAGCATATAGCCCAGGTAGTTGAGCGTCATGGCGTTGGAGGGATCCAGATCCAGGGCCTGGCGGAAAAACTGCTCGGCTGGCTCATAGTGCTTCTGGCGCTCGGCCAGCGCGCCTTTCAGGAAAAGCAGGTAGGTGCGGTCTTCCTTCTTGACGGTGAGAGCAGCGGCCTTGGCGTAAGCCTCCTCGGCCTCCTTCCAGCGGTGCATCTGGGTATAGAACTGGCCCAGCCTCAACCACACCGGCCGGTCTTTGTCTGAGTTCTCGAGCAGCCCCTTGGCCAGTGTCAGGCCCTCTTCGTTCTTGCCCTCTTCCACCAGGGCGCCGGCGAGCATCAGCTTGAGTTCCAGTTCTTTGGGGTTGGCTTCGACGGCTTTGCGGGAGACCTCGACCGCGCGATCGTACATTTTGGCTTCGCCGTAGGTCTCCACCTGGCCTTCGTAGCCGCGCACCGCCGATTCGCCGCCCATGTCGATCATCTTCTGGTAGGCGGCAACGGCCTGATCGACCTTGTTCTGCTCTGTATACACCGCGGCCAGGTGCTCCAGGAAGAAGCCGTGCTGACTCTTCTCCTCGGCGGTGTAGGCGCCGTTGGCGTGCGAAGTCTGGTCCACCATCTTCTCGTAGGCCAGGGCGGCCTCGTCGTAGCGGCCCATCTGGTCCAGGGTTAGCCCCTCGTTGAAACCGGCCTCAAGCGCTTCCTGCGAAGTGGGATCCTGCTTCGTGGAATCCAGCTTCTGCGCCTCGTGGATGGCGGCCAGCGCTTCCTCGTAATGGCCCTGGCGGCGCTGGACCTCGCCGATGCGGACCCGCGCCTCGACGTTCTCAGGATCGGCATTGGCAAGCGCCTTGAATTCTTTGAGGGCCTCGTCGAGCTGGTTGTCGTTGAGTAGGGCCTGGGCCAGCGCTTCAAGGGTCTGCGCGTCTTCCGGGTCCATGCCGGCGGCGCGCCGATAAGCGGCGATGGCGTCCTGGGGCCGCTTCAACTGGTCATAGGCCGCGCCCAGCGCGAACTCCATCTTGGGGGTGCGGTCGGCCGCCGGAACGTCCTCAATCACTTTAGCGGCATGTTCGAGATCGCTGCTGTCGGCATAAAGGCGGGCCAGGTTGAGCACCACTTCTTCTGACTCGGGTTCCATGGCCTGCGCGGTCCTGAACTGCTCCTCCGCCTTCTGCGGTTCGTGCTTGACGGTGTAGAGCTGGCCGAGCACCATGCGCTCTTCTACGCTCTTCGGTTGCAGGGCAACGATCTTCTCGAACTCGGCTATGGCCTGGTCCAGCACATTGCCGGAGGGCGAGGTCGAGGACACTCCGTTTTGTCCCTCGCCGAGTTGGCGCAGGTAGATGCGCCCCAGCAGCTTGTGCGCATCCATGTCGTTGGGGGAGTTTTTGAGCAATGCCCTGGCCGTGACTTCGGCATCGTGCGAACGCCCGGTGCGGAAGTAGAGATCGGCCAGTCCGTTGTTCAACTGCGCGGAGCCGGGATCGGCGTTCAGCGCCAGCTTGTACTCCTCGATGGCGCGCGTGACGAACTCCGGACGGCCCATTTCGACGGCCTCTTCCTCGTAGAGGTTGGCCATCGCAAGATGGAAGTAGGCCACGGCGCGGTCGGGCGCCTGCGCGGCTGCTTCGGCGCTCCCAACAGCTTTGGCTGGCTCGACCGTGGCGGCTTTGGCGGGCGCGGCCTCGGCGGGAGCACTCTGAGCAGGGGCAGCTGCGGGCGCCTTGCTCGGGGCATTGCTCTCCGGAAGTGTGCTTCCGGGCTCTATCTGGGCGCGGGCGGGCATGGCCGGCAGCAGGACGAGTAATGCGGCGGCAAACGAGAGCGAAAAGGGAAAAAACAGATTATTTTGTTTCATCATCCAGGGGATTCCGTGCCTTTTGAGCCGGGCGGAAGGGGAAAAAACCGCTCCGGAGGGCCGAAAGGCATCACAGGCAGCCGTTAGGAGCAGCTCTGCCTGCTGTAAAGACGATTTTACGCGTGATTGGTCGCAAACGCGCGGGGATTCAAGGGATTTTCGCGAAATACGGCCACCGGATATCTAGGAGGCGGTTAGTTCCCTACCGGATTGCCCGGTTCCGGGTTGAGAGGCATCCAGTACCCTGGCGGCGGATCCAACGGCGTGATTGGATTGGGTTCGAGAACATAAAGATTTTGCCATCCCGGAAGCCGAGACTCCGCGGCAAATGCACCAACCGCGCCCAGCGCAGCATCTCTTTCGTGGTCACTGGCTCCTTGAACCCCATTCTCCACTACATACTCGTTAAGGTCATTCAACGTGAGATCACGAGGATGACGTTCTGGGGTTGCCTTGCCTAGGAGCCACAGAAGTGCTTTGGGATGAGATTCTGTGATAAGAACCCTATCGGTCAATCTCCTCCGGTACGGCATCGCCACGAGGATACCTTGAATGAGGCAAGCCCCTCGAAGAGCATTGACCGGAATCACGGTCGCACCGTATGCGCCAAGTCGCGTTATGGCTTTCCGCACAATTCGATCCGCAGACCGATCGCCTGCTTCACTCCAGAATAAAGGCGCATCAATTCCAACGGCATTGACCTTGCTCCCCGCACAGTCCATAGCAGCGTTGAACGCACCTTGGGCATGGTCAGCAATACCGCAACCAATAAGTCTCAAAGGGAATTTCTCGCCTGAGACAACCGCCCAGCCGAATCCGCCAATGCCTCCTGGATCAAACCCAACGTATATTCCCATGGTCCGATTTTGCACACACCATTCCGTATTATGAGGTCGAGCTTCAAGTAATCAATGCCGGAAGTGCCGTATCCCGGTGAAGACCATCGCCATGCCCAGCTTGTCGGCGGCGGCGATCACTTCTTCGTCTCTTACCGATCCTCCCGGTTGGATGACTGCGGTGGCGCCGGCCTGGGCTACCGCTTCAAGGCCGTCGGGAAAGGGAAAGAATGCGTCGGAGGCGGCGACGCAGCCTTTGAGCGGCAGCACGGCTTTCATGGCGCCGAAACGCGCCGCGTCCACGCGGCTCATCTGGCCTGCGCCGACGCCGAGAGTTTGGCCGTCGCGAGCGTAAACGATGGCATTCGATTTCACGTGCTTGCATACGCGCCAGGCGAAGAGCAGCCCGCGCAGCTCCTCGGCCGTCGGCGGACGCCAGGTAACTACCTTCAACTCGGACTCAGCAACCCGGGCGGTGTCGGCGTCCTGCATCAGCAACCCTCCCGAGACGGTCTTGACCACCGGACGTGGAGGCGTGGAGCACACTTCGACCAGGCGAAGATTCTTCCTGGAACTGAAGCGCTCGCGGGCCTCGGGCGTGAAGCCGGGCGCGGCGATAGCTTCGACAAAGTTCTTGGCGATCTCCGCCGCCGCGTCGCCATCCACCGTGCGATTGATGCCGATGACGCCGCCGTACGCCGAAACCGGATCGCACGCCAGCGCCTTTTGGTAGGTCTCCAGCACTGCGGCCCCGGTGGCCGCACCGCAGGGGTTGGTGTGCTTAACGATAATCACCGCGGGCTCGTCGAACTCCTGCGCCAGCTCCCAGCAGGCGTCCAGATCGACGAGGTTGTTGAAGCTGAGTTCCTTGCCCTGGAGCTGGCGAGCGCCGGCGACGCCCAGGCCGGAGCCGTCGGCGTAGAGCGCGGCGCGCTGGTGGGGGTTTTCCCCGTAGCGCAGCGACTGGGCTAATTGGAGATTGATGCGGAGGGTTGTGGGGAGGGCGTCCGGATCCGGCGTGGCGGGGCTCTCAGGCGCGGGCGCCTCGGCGATCTTGTCCAGCGTGTTGGCGATGGCGGTGTCGTAAGCGGCGGTCAGTGAAAAGGCCTGCCGGGCCAACCGCCAGCGAGTCGCGCGGGTCAAGCTACCGTTGTTTGCCTTTAGTTCTTCGATGAGAGCGGGATAATCAGAAACGCGCGTCACGATGGCTACATCTTCAAAGTTCTTGGCTGCCGAGCGCACCATCGACGGTCCGCCGATGTCGATGTTTTCGATCAGATGGCCGAAGGCTACGCCGGGCACGGCTGCCGTCTTCTCGAAGGCGTAGAGGTTGACCACCACGATATCGATGGGCTCGATGCCGTGGGCGGCGACAGCCGCCTCGTGCTCTTTGTTGCCGCGGATGTAGAGCAGCCCGCCGTGGACGCGAGGATGCAGGGTCTTTACGCGGCCGTCCAGCATCTCGGGGAAACCTGTCAATTCACTTATGTCCTTGACCGAAAGGCCTGCTGCACGCAGTGCCGCGGCGGTTCCGCCCGTAGAGACCAACTCCACGCCAAAGCCGACCAGAACCTGGGCAAACTCCACCAGGCCGGTCTTGTCGGTAACGCTCAGCAGGGCTCGCCGGATTTGCTTCGCCGTATTCGCAGTTGGACTCACTATTGGACTCCTTTTTGGGGGTTCGCTCAGGCCCCGACGGCTTCCAGCCGGAGCAGGCGGTCGAAGACCAAACTCCAGAGTACATCGAATGGGAGGGCCGGATGCCGATCGCATGGTGGTAGGGCCTGTTAACACTACCTGGGCGGATGGCGTTGCGTGAGAAAACCCCGCCAGACGAAGCCGAGCCCGAAGGCTGTGGCGGGTCCACCGTCGAGGGCGAGAATGAAGTATGGCCGAATTTTCGCCGCAACCCTTTGGGACGGGGCCAATTTTCCCCATTTCGTCGTCAATCGTCGCTAGGATACACCCGGTATTCGTCGCTCCTCATTCCTTGAACTGAGAAAAATTGGCTCCCGTCGCCGCTGTCCAGGTAGTGTTAGCAGGCCCTAGGCGGTGCTTGCCGGTTGCCATCCGACGCTTCAGCCTACGCAGTCCATGAAAATGCTTTAGAGTTAAGTCATGGGCAGTTATTCTTCCCCTCCAGAGCCGGAGTTTCTGCCTCCGGACGCCGGTTTCAATCCGCCTCCACCTCAGCCGGTTCGCCGGCCGCGTCCTTCGTGGGCGGTCGCGCCGACCACTTACGTGCTGGTGGGCATCAACTGCGCGGTCTTTCTGGTCATGGTGGTGAATGGGGTCAGCGCAATTGGCCCCACCGTCGACCAACTGAAGTACTGGGGAGCCGACAACGCCGGCAACGTGCTGGTACTGGGTCAGTGGTGGCGTATTGTTACCGCCATGTTCGTGCATGTGGGCATTCTGCACCTGGCCACCAACATGTGGTGCCTGTGGAACCTTGGCTTGCTGGCTGAGCCGCTGATGGGTTCAGCGGGCCTGCTGGCGGTCTATCTCCTTACCGGCGCGGCGGGCAACCTGCTCTCCACCTTTGTCAACTTGTCGATGTACTACCCGGACTGGATGAAATTCCACGACCTGGGCGTCTTTCCAACTGGCGCTGGAGCCTCGGGGGCCGTCTTCGGGATTGCCGGGGCGCTGATCGTGTTGCTCAAGTCGCATCGGTTGCCGGTACCGCCCCAGGAACTGAAAAGGCTGCGCAAATCGGTGATCTACTTTGCCGTTCTCAACCTGGTGCTTGGCCTCTCCATCAGCTTTGGCACCAGGGTGATTGGCTCCGGGATTCGCATCGACAACATGGCCCACCTGGGCGGTTGCGCCTGCGGGTTTCTCTTCGCGGCCCCGCTGGTCCCGCGTATCGGGTCGCCCAAGGAACTTTTCGTGGTGCGCCTCCGCATCGCCATCGTAATGGTGGTGGGGGTGCTGGTGCTGTTTGGGTTTTACCTGGCCCAGTTGCCAGGGTGAGCGGGCAATCGCTAACGGTTTGCCGTGACGGCGAACTTCTTCACCATGGCCAGCAGCAGCTTGCGGTCGCTCTCGTTCAGGTTGGAGGAGTAGCGGCGGATCTGGGTGAGAAAGCGGAGTTCTTCGTCGGAAAGTTTCTGGGTGTTGAAGTGGCGGCCTAGCGAGTCGTCGGCAAAGAACTGGGCGATGGGCAGGTCGAGCGCCAGGGCAATCTTCTACAACGTGTCCAGCGAGGGCACGGTATGGCCGTTTTCAACGCGCGAGAGGTAGCAGCGCAGCAGGCCGGTTTTCTTTTCGATATCCCCTTGAGACAGCCCCTTATGCAGCCTGTAAGCGCGAATGGTGGTGCCGATCTTCATGGCGCGAAACATCCTTTCCGCTGCCGGACGGGAGTTTACTAGCGTGGCAGCAATCAAAAGATTATTGGCATAATAGTAAACATGTGCGGCGCGGGAATGCAAGGACTATTGTCGATCGCCTCCAGTCGCTCAGATCGTCGAAGGCTTCGGTTGATTTGTCACTGCCCGATTCACGGGGCGCGCCCGGAGGCGGCCTCGTGTCTGTCCATGCCTGAGTTTACGATGGGCATGCGGCAGTGCCGGAGAAGTAAACTTTCGCGGCGCGTGGGCCGTCTGACTGAGTGCCGGCACAAGATGCCGGGGAGCGCGAATGCGGCGAGCAGACCTGTGGGCTTTAGCGATAGGGATGGTTGTGGCTGGCTGCTTTGCGGCATGCGCGCAGACTGTGCCCCAGGCTCCGTCGCCGGCAGCGGCCCAGAGTTCGTCGCCGTCCAACTCGGCCAGCCCGACCGTCAGCCCGCCCACTGCGCCGCAGCCCCCGTCCGGACAAGTTCCGTCGGGGCAGGCCGTCACCGGCGGAAGGCTGCATGGCCAGGTGAAAAGCGGCAACACGCCGCTGCCCGGAGTCACCGTTACCGCGCAAAATACCCTCACCGGCAAGCGCTATTCCACCACCACCGATATTTCCGGCGCCTGGTCGCTGGCCATTCCGCAGAATGGCCGGTACGTGATCCGCACGCAGTTCGCGGCTTTTGCGGCGGCTTCGCAGGAGGCGGTGCTCAACGCCGCGAATCACGACCAGACGGTGGCCTTTGAGTTGTTATTGGCCTCGCGGGCGGCCCAGCAGGAGCAGCGGCAGGAGCAAGGATCGCAGGTGGAGCAAGCGATCCGGCAACTGGCGGGGAACGGGTTGCAGAACCTGAGCCTGGTGAGCGCGCTGGCCGCCGATACCGAGACTCAGGCAGGAACGCCCGGCTCGGCTGGCGCGGCGGGAGCGGCGCTGCCCTCGATTGCCGGCAATTCGGACTTCAGCGGGGATTCGGTGGCCATCAGCGGGCAGGCGGGCCAGGTGAGCCCGCTGGCCGGCGTGGACATGGACCGGATCCGCGACGCGATCGAAACGGCTCGCGCGCAGGGCGTTTTGCCCGCCGGGAACTTCGGTGGAGGTGGTGGAGGCCTCTTCGACGCGGGCGGGTTTGGCGGGCCGGGCGGCTTTGGTGGCGGCGGACGGGGAAACTTCCGCGGCTTCAACCCCGGCCAGCCGCATGGCGCCATCTACTGGAACGGGCGCAACTCGGCGCTCAACGCGGAGCCGTTTGCGCTGCGCGGCCAGCCGCAGCAGCAGCCGCCCTCGGGGACCAACCAATTCGGAATCACCTTCATGAGTGCGCCCTACATTCCCAAGCTGACCAAGCCGAGCAGCAAAGACATGGTCTTCCTCACACTCTCCGGCCAGCGCAGTTCGAATCCGCTGGATGAGTACGCCACCGTGCCCACGGATGGCAGCTTCGGAACCGTCAACGAGCGCGCGGGCGATTTTTCAGCCGCGGGCCTGCCGGCCATCTACGACCCCGCCACCGGCCAGCAGTTCAGTTACAACGGCCAAACCAACGTGATACCTCCCTCGCGGTTTGCGAACTCACCCGCGGTCGCGCTGCTGACTTGCCCCAATCCATATGCCAGCGGGTCGAACTGCCAGCCCTTCTTCCCCGCGCCCAACCTGCCCGGCTACGCGCAGAACTATCACCTGCTGACCACCGCGCAGACGAACACGACGCAGGCCGGCGTCCGCTACATGCGCAGCCTGGGCCAGAACGCCACCCTTTTGGAGAACCGCGGCGGCGGGCGCAGAAACCAGAATCAGGGCCTTCGCCAGAGCATCAACTTCAATTACAACTGGAACCGCAACGCACAGGACAACGTGAACATCTTCCCGCAGTTGGGCGGCAAAAGTTCAACGGACTCGAACTCGCTGCAGGCCGGCTACACGGTTGGCTACCACAAATTAACCAACATCTTCAACGCCAACTGGAATCGCAGCCAGAGCCAGACAACGAACTTTTTCACCAATGTGACCGACATCGCGAACCAGATCGGCATCCAGGGAACTGACAGCGCTCCGCTCAATTACGGTCTGCCCAACGTGGTGCTCAGCAATATCCAGGGACTCAGCGAGCTGCAACCCAGCTTCTCGCTCGCGCAGACCATCTCCGTCTCCGAAACCCTGAGCTGGATTCACGGCAAACACAACCTGCGCTTCGGCGGCGACTACCGCCGCGTGCATCGCGACTTTCTGGGCGGCTCGAACGCGACCGGAACCTTCACCTTCTCGGGCTTGTTCACCGAAAACGCCGCGCAAGACCCGGCAACCGGCTCATCGCTGGCGGATCTTTTGCTCGGGCTGCCGCAGGAGACTACCATCGACGCAACCGCGGGCAAGAGCTACCTGCGCGACAACGTCTGGGACGCCTATGCCACGGACGACTGGCGCGCGCTGACCTGGCTCACGCTGAACTACGGACTCCGCTACGAGTTCTATGCGCCCTACACCGAGAAGTACAACCACCTGGCCATGGTGGACACCGATGCGGCAAAGAGCTTTCCCGATGTAGCCGAAGTGCAGCCAGGCGCCCCGCCCTCTTCGAGCGGCAACCTGCCCGCATCGCTGGTTTTCCCCTTTCGCACAGCCTTTGCCCCGCGATTCGGCCTTGCGTTGCGGCTGCCCAAACAGGCCGTGGTGCGGGCCGGCTTCGGCATCAACTACACCGTCGGCCAGTACGCCGCCTTCGCCACCAACATGGCGCGCCAGCCCACGGTGCTCCCTCCGGAGTTTGTGAACGAGCAGACCAACGAAGCAACGTATGCGGGAGAGTTATCCCTGGCCGATGGATTTCCCTCGCCTCCCTCGCCGGCGACGTCTACTACTCAGGCCACGCCCGGCAGTTACGCGCTCGATCCGCACTACCGGCTGCCCTACGTGGAAACCTGGAATCTCGATGTGCAGAAGAGGCTGCCCTGGGGCATTGTGATGAATGTGGGTTACAACGGCTCCAAGGGCAACCACCTGGACATTACCAGCGCGCCGCGCATTTTGCCCTGCCCGGCTAATGGAGCATCGGTTCCCGGCTGCCCCGGAAGCCCGGCCTGCGCCCTGGTGCAGACGGGCCCTATCCCCTCCTCCTGCGTGCTCTTCAACTACGAGCAGTCCGCGGCCTACTCCAAGTTCAATGCGGGAACGCTGCGAGTGAATAAGCAGCTCTCGAACGGCATTGCGCTGGGCGCCAACTACCAATACTCGCATTCCATCGACAATGCCGGCTCGGTGGGCGGCACCTCGACGGTGGTGGCGCAGAACTGGCAGAACCTGGGGGCCGAGGAAGGAAACTCAAGTTTCGATCAGCGCCACAAGGTCACCGGCACCTATCTCTACGAGCTGCCCTTCGGAAAGGACAAATTCTGGGTTACCAGCGGCGCGGCCTCGCATATTCTGGAGGGATTCTCCGTTTCCGGCAGCTTTACCTTCGCCACCGGCATGCCGCTCACGCCGAGTTATCAGGCGGCTGTGGCCGATGTGGCGCGCGGCACGGCCGGCACGCTGCGTCCCGATCGCGTCCCCGGGGTTTCGCTCACCTCCGGCGGCGGCTCGCTCAAGGAGTGGTTCAACACCGCTGCCTTCGCGGCGCCCGCGGCCAACAGCAGCGGCTATGTCTACGGCAATGCTTCGCGCAACTCGATCCCCGCGCCGGGGATCGTCCAGAACAATATGTCGCTCTCCAAGACCATGCAATTGGGCGACACGCGCAGCATGGAACTCCGCGCCACGGCCAACAATGTCTTCAATACCGTGCAGTATTCCGGCGTGGATACGGGTTTGGCCTCGCCGACCTTTGGGCAGGTGACCTCGGCCCGCTCCATGCGGGCCTTTCAATTTACGGCCAGATTCAGGTTTTAGCGAGTCAGCGGGTCGGCAAGTCAGCGAGTCAGGGACCTCTGATTAAGTCGATGTTTTGAAAGGGCACGACTTTGCAGGTTGCGGAGAAACTCATTTGGCCCGGCAAGAAGTGTCAGGGCACGACTTTAGTCGTGCCGCAAATGCAGCAAGAAAAACGTTGGGCTTTAGCCCCTGAGGGATTGTCAATTCATAAGCTAAGGAAAGGTAATTGATGACGGGCCGGATGCGGAAGATCGGGGCAGTGGTTGCGGCGCTGGCGCTTGTAGCGCCGGGCGCGCAGCCGGCGTTTGCGCAAAGCTCCGGCCAGGCTTCGGGTGCGCAGACATCCGGTGCGCAGGTCACGGCTACGCCGCAGGGCGGGTTTGTTCTCAAGGTGAATGCCGAACTGGTGCTGACCAACGTGGTGGCGCGGGACGCGAAGACCGGCGAGCTGGTGCGCGGGCTCAGGCAGAGCGACTTCAGCATTTTCGAGAACGGCAAGCAGCAGCAGATTGCGACCTTCGATTTCGAGAACGTCGATATGGCCACGCCGCTCAACGAGGCCACGGTGAGCGGGCTGGCCGCGGGCGGAAGAGTGAGTGGCGGCAAGGCCGCAGTGGTTGCGCGCCCCGAGGACCTGCGCAATCACCGCCTGATCGTGATGTTCTTCGACCTGACCTCGATGCAGCCCGAAGACCTGGATCGCAGCGTGCAGGCGGCCCAGGATTTCCTGCGCGCGAAGATGCAGCCCGCCGACCTGGTGGCGCTGGTTTCGCTCGGCGATACGCTCAAGGTGGACCAGGACTTTACCGCCGACAAGAATCTGCTGATCAACGAGGTTGCGGTCTATAACGGCACCGAGGGGCAGGGCTTTGCCCAGGGTGCAACCGCGAATTCGAACCAGGTCGAGGACACCACCGGCTACACCCCCGACGAGAGCGAGTACAACGACATCAACACCGACCGCGAACTGTTTGCCCTCAGGGCCGTTGCCAGGTCGCTGGAAAAAATCACGGAGAAGAAGTCGCTGCTTTACTTCTCCGGCGGCATCTCGCGGGACGGAATCGAGAATCAGGCCTCTCTGCGGGCGGCGATCAACTCGGCCGTGCGCGCCAATCTGGCCATCTACAGCGTGGACACGCGCGGCCTGCAGTCGATTTCGTCCCTGGGCGACGCTTCGACCGGCAGCCTGCGCGGGACCGGCGCCTACTCGGGCGGTGCGCTCGGCAACAATATGCAGGCCAACTTTGATTCTCAGGAAGTGATGTCGACGCTGAGCATGGAGACGGGCGGCAAGGCGTTCCTCGACTCCAATGATTTTGCGCCGGCATTTGCGAAGGTCCAGGCCGACACCTCGGCCTACTACGCCATTGGATTCCGCAGCACGAATCCGGCGCGCGACGGCCGCTATCGCAAGCTGACCATCAAGATCAACCGGCCCAGCGTAAAGCTCGAATACCGGCCCGGCTACTACGCGCCGGCGGACTTCCAGCATGCCGGGCGCGAAGACCGCGAGCGCGAGCTTGAGGAGCAGTTGGCCAGCGACCTGCCCGCCACCGACATGGCCGTCTATCTTGACGCCATGTACTTCCGGCTGGACGAGAGTCGCTTCTTTGTGCCGGTTTCGCTCATCGTGCCCGGCACGCAGATTCCGTTTGTGAAGGGAGGCGACAAGGATAAGGCCACGCTGGACATCATTGGATCGGTCATCGATGAGGCCAAGCGGCCCATCGGCCACGCGCGAGAGACGGTCAAGCTCAATCTCGACCCATCGCTCCAGGCGCGGCAGAAGAACATCCAGTACACCACCAGCTTCAACCTGCCGCCGGGCAAGTACCGGCTGAAGTTTGTGGTGCGCGAAAACCAGACCGGGCGCATGGGCTCGTTCGAGGCCGAGATCACGCTGCCGGATATGAAGAAGGCGCCGCTCAAGATGAGCTCGATCGTCCTGGCGTCGATGCGCCAGCCCAGCAAAACAAATACCCCTCTGGTCCGCGGCGAACAGGAGTACGTGCCTAACATCAGCCACGTCTTCCGCCAGAACCAGCACTTGTACCTGCTCTACGAAATCTACGCTCCGGCGAAAGAGAAGATTGCGGCCGATGCGCCCAGGGGAACCAAACCGGGCATCAACCTGCTTAGCAGCCTGGAACTCATCCAGGGTTCGACGAAGGTCTACGAGACTCCGCTGGTGCAGGCCAAAGCCGTCAATGTGGTGGGCCGCGATGCGGTGGCCATGGAGCTGGATGTGCCGCTGGCTGGGCTCAAACCCGGCCCCTACATCTGCCAGTTGAACGTGATCGACGACGCGGCAGGCAGCTTTGCCTTTCCCCGTTTTGCCGTGCTGGTCCGCGAGCCGCTTGCGCCGGTTCAGGTTCCCGCGGCTCCCTCCGCTGTTTCATCTTCGCCATGATGCCGGGTGCCCCATCCTTTCGACTTTTTTCTGTCGAAACGGTGGGATACCGCGAATCTGCACCCTCCCGTCCGCTGGAAAGCCCGGCTCCGATGATTAAAATCGAAGCATGACCCTCTCCGCGCAGGATCGCGCCCGCCGCATCAAAATTATTCTCTTCGACGTCGATGGCGTCCTGACCGACGGAAAGATCTGGATCATTCCGGCTCCGGTGGCCTCGCCCGATGGCGCTGTTACCACCAGGATGGTTGAGGCCAAGGGCTACAGCGCGCACGATGGCGCGGGGATGACGCTGGCGCGTCTGGGCGGGATGAAGCTGGGCGTCATCACCAAGCGCCTCTCGGAGAGCGTGGCCCTGCGCGCCCGCGACCTCAAGCTCGAGTTCGTCTATCAGGGCGAGGCATTCAAGATGCGCCCGGTGCGCGAGATCATGGCCAAGGAAGGCGTCACGCTGGAGGAAATTGCTTACATCGGTGACGATGTGATCGATTTGGCCGTCATGCGCCAATGCGGATTCGCCGTAGCCGTCGCCAATGCCCGCGCTCAGGTCAAGGCCGAAGCCCATTACGTGACTCCGAGCCGTGGTGGCGAAGGCGCGGCCCGCGATGCCATCGAATTCATCCTTGAAGCCAAGGGGCTGCTCAAGCAGTGCATCGAGGCCTCCATCGACGAGAGCAATCCGCTTCCGCCCTCGATGGACATCGGCAGGGGCGGGGACCTGAAATAATCGCGAGCCGGCGAAATATGGAAAACCAACCAAAACGCGCCGTGGTGCTGTTGAGCGGGGGTCTCGACTCGGCCACGGTCCTGGCCATCGCCCGGAGCGAGGGGTACGAGCTCTACGCGCTCTCCTTCTCCTATGGCCAGCGGCACATTTTTGAACTGGAAGCCGCGCGCCGCGTCGCCTCCTCCATTGGTGTGGCGGCCCACCGCATTGCGGCCATCGATCTTCGCGTCTTCGGCGGCTCCGCGCTCACCGGCGACATCGACGTTCCCAAGGGACGTTCGACGGATGAGATGTCGCACGGCATTCCCATCACCTACGTTCCGGCGCGCAACACCATCTTTCTCGCCTTTGCGCTGGCCTGGGCCGAAGTGCTGGGTTCGAGTGATATTTTCATCGGAGTGAATGCGCTCGACTACAGCGGATATCCCGACTGCCGTCGGGAGTTCATCGAGGCTTTCGAGAAGATGGCCAACCTGGCCACCAAAGCTGGCGTGGAAGGGCGGCAGACGCTCAAAATTCATGCTCCGCTGATCGCGCTCACCAAGGCGGAGATCATTCGCAAGGGAATCGAGCTGGGCGTGGACTACTCGCTTACCAGCAGTTGCTACGATCCATCTGCGACGGGCGAGCCGTGCGGGCAATGCGACTCATGCCTGCTGCGGCGAAAGGGCTTCCGCGAAAACGGCATCGACGACCCGTTGCAGTACGAAAAATCCGGCTCCTAGCTTTTAGCCTCTAGCCTTCTGCTTGTTCTCGCCAGGTTGACGGCCCCAACCCTTGCACGATGAGCTAGAAGCTAAGAGCTGATAGCTGAAAGCTGGTCTTTATGAGCTACGCGGTCAAGGAAATCTTCTACACGCTGCAAGGCGAAGGCGCGCAGGCTGGCCGCGCGGCGGTCTTCTGCCGCTTCGCCGGCTGCAACCTCTGGTCTGGGCGTGAGGAGGACCGGTCCACGGCAACCTGCCGCTTTTGCGACACGGATTTTGTGGGCGTGGATTCACCCGGCGGCGGAAGGTTTGAATCGGCGCAGGCGCTGGCTGCGGCCATCGAGCGCACATGGCCCGCGAGCTCCGTGCTCGGCCAGCGCTTCGTAGTCTGCACCGGCGGAGAGCCTCTGCTGCAACTGGACGCGAGCCTCATCGAAGCGCTGCACTCGTGCGATTTTGAAATTGCGGTAGAAACCAACGGAACGATTGCAGCGCCGGACGGTGTGAACTGGTTGTGCGTGAGCCCCAAAGCCGGAACGGAGCTGGCACAGAAGAGCGGAGACGAATTGAAGCTGGTCTATCCGCAAGCTGGAGCCGATCCCGCGGACTTCGAGACCCTCCCCTTCCGGCACTTTTTCTTGCAGCCGATGGATGGGCCCAGCCGCGCGGTGAATACGGAGCTTGCGCTCAAGTATTGTCTCGATCATCCGCAGTGGCGATTGAGCCTGCAAACCCACAAGTTCCTGGGCATTCCATAATTTTGACGGATGAGCGGCGCTGGTTTACCGGCTCGGGCCGGAAGGAGCCAGACTATTCCGGAGCAGGCAGCCGCAGTGAAGGTCTGAAGGAGAAACGCTTCACGCGATTGCTTTGCCTTCGAAATGGGCTTCGATTTCTTCCAGGGTTTTGCCTTTG
>JBEKZR010000290.1:0-4997 GCA_049509715.1 Occallatibacter sp.
AGCGGGCCGCTGGTGGCCATCGTGAGCGGGGACGCCATTCCCGAGGAGAGCCACAAGCTGCTGGCCACGGTGCATTACGAGGCCGACCTCACCTCGATCCCCCAGCCCACGGAGTCCGAGATCGCAAAAACCGGCAAGCTGCTCATGGGCATAGCTTTCCTGGTGATCATCGGCGCCAGCGCCGCCATCCTGCTGGGGTTTTTCCTGGGCGGCGGCCGGGCCCTCTACCGCATTGCGCGCGGCAAACCGGCCTCCTCGGTCTACGAAACGGAGTTCATTCGCCTCGATTTGCGGGAAGAATGGATCGAGTCGCCGCCAACTATTGACAAGTCGCATCCGAAGGGTTAATGGGGCCCTAAACCTGTGGAAAACTGGGCGCAAACCCTAAGAAACACCCTGAAAAGACGGAAGTAAACGGAAAGAAAAAGGCGAAGACACGCCGAAGAGAGTACCTGTGCGTTTCCAGGCAAACGTTCATCAAGTTATTGACTTAAAAGCACTTATTTATCCTTCGATTTCTCCTTGACACTCCCTTCCTACGCCCCTACTATGCAGCCAGAAAGTTCTGATGGTTTTGCCTCCGTTGGAACTATTCTCCCTGAGGAGAGAGCTGCCCTGTTGCCGGGCGGCTCTTTCCGTGTTTGCGGCCTTATGGCTCGCTCTTTTCCTCCTGGTCAACCAGGGCTCCCGCCGATTCGGTCCACTCCTTCCCGCATTGTTCGCATTGCCAGGTATTGAATGGATCGACACCTTCAAGCACCGGGTCCCCGGCGCCGCAGTTGGGACATTTGGGCGGCTCGAACTCCGGCATTTCCATCTTGGATTGATCGATGATCTCCTGCGGAATGGGTCTGGCGGCAATCTCAAGCGCCTCTTCCAGTTGATCCGCGGCAACCACAACGCGAATGTAGCCCTCCTCGACCAGGTAGCGATCCGTCCAGCTGTCAATACCCGCGCGGCGCAACACTTCGCGCAATTGCCAGGCCTGCTCCCGGCTTTCGCACTCGCGTAGCGGCGTCTTCCAGGTGTATTCGCGGGGAAGATCGTCTTCCTCATCCTCGCCGGCGGCGTCTGATTGAAGGTCGTCAGGATCCGGATTGCCGGGCCGCTCCCATCGCGGAGCCGATGGACGATCTGAGCTCTTTGACGCCTCGCTCGCGGCTCGCGGCTCATCCAGTCCGCGATTCCTCATCTCGTTGCGCAGAACCTGCTGCGCTGTTTCGGTCAGATCGACGAAATCGCTGGCCAGTTCCTGCAGTTCTTCATCGCTTATCTCGCGGTAGTGTTCCGTGAGCCTTTGCCAATCCTCTGCCGGGTTGCCTAGCATGAGGAGCAGTATAGCCGCTTTACGCTCCGCATACGTCAAGGTAAAATCAGTTGAGCAGGCCGAAGTAGCTCAGTTGGTAGAGCAGCTGATTCGTAATCAGCAGGTCATCGGTTCAAGTCCGATCTTCGGCTCCATTCCTATCCCCGCTCCCCCGCTCCTCAAAGCCACTTTGCCGGTTTCATTCCGGGTTGAACCGCGTTTTGTGCATTTCTCCTCGGTTATCCACAGGTCGCCTCGCGCCCCAGCCCCTCGTGAACCAAGACAGGCACCCGTTATCCACGTTTTTTTGTTGCGGCGGCAGTTCCGATCTGCTTATCCACACTTACACTTGGCATAATCGCAGCAAGAGCGGTTCCTCCATAACTGTTCCAGGAGCTCCGTCCAGGGCCTAGGCCGGGGAATTCGAGTTCAGGAACCGAGTTCAGAACACGAGTTCAAGCCCCGAGGCCGAGCCGTACCGGGGGTGATGTATTACTTGTGGGAGCACTCAAGAGTGACCAGCTATAGCCGTCAGGACGTGTTGCGCATCTTCCAGATCAGTTCCCACCAGTTGCAGGGGTGGGAGCGAGCCGGACTGATTCCGCAACAGCAGACCTACACCTTCCAGGATCTTGGGCAGTTAAGAACCCTGCGCGCCCTGCGCGAGGAAAGTGTGTCCGCGGCCTCTATCCGGCATTCGATCATGGCCATGAAGGCCGTGGCCGGCATGGCCAATCCGCTGCTCGAGGCCTGCCTGGTCCGTAACGGCGCGCGCCTCGCCTTCCGGCACCGTGGCGCCATGGTGGACCCCATCCGCCGTCAGTTGCTCTTCGACTTCGAGCGCGTTGGCTGGATGGATCGGCCGTCGGCCAGCTCCGAGCCGTATCCGCTGCGCCCTCCGGACGCCGCGAACCGGAATGGCGTTCTGGATCGCTTTCTGGCCGCGGTGCAGGCCGAGGAAGCGGGCGAAAAGCAGCGGGCCATCTCCCTCTACGAAGAGATCCTGGAGCTTGATCCGGAGTACGCGGCGGCCTACATCAATCTCGGAACCATCCACTTCCACTTGCGCCAGTACGGCCGCGCCGAGGAGCTCTACCGCCGCGCCACCGCGGCCGACCCCGGCTACGTGCTGGCTTTCTTCGATCTCGGCAACGTCCTCGACGAGTTGCAGCGGCTGGACGAATCCATCGCCTCTTATCTCCAGGCCGTTGCGCTGGCGCCCCGCTACGCCGACGCCCACTACAATCTGGCCCTGGCTTACGAGCGCAAGGAACAGCGCCGCCAGGCCCTCCGCCACTGGCTGGCCTATGTCAAGCTGGACAATTGCGGCCCCTGGGCCGACCACGCCCGCGCCCAGATTCGCAAACTCCTCAGCGGCGAAAAGCTCTCCATCGCCTGGCGCGCAAACTGCTTCGTTCCTCCCCGCAAAGAGACGGCGGCGCTGGAACTGGTGTGAGGGCGCAGCACAGCAGCCACCTTTGAAGGCGCGTCCTGGAGCAGGATGAGCCGAGGTGTTTCATGAGGCGCTTATCGGGACTCACGTGGACTGGCCTTTCCCTTGTGGCAACAGGATTCCTTGTCGTTGGAGTACGAGAGCTGTGGGAGGCAACCAGGATCGACCATCCTGTATCGATGCCTGTGTCACTCGGCGTCGGCGAGGTCCGGACTCCAGAGTTCAAAGTGACTGCGAATCAGTACTACGAGATAAGGATTGAGACAAAGAAGCGGCTGCCATTTGAAACGCAGTGTTGTTTGATGGGAATAGCGGGCAACATGTTCAAATGCAACAAGGAATCTGTTATCCAGGCAGATTGGACAGTGTGGAATGATCGCAGGGCTGTAGCTCACGGATCAAGCCTCGACACGAACGACGCTGGTTTTTCAGATAAAACCCTGGAACGATACCTCGGCTATTTCAAAGGCGAATCGGGGAAGAAATATGTTCTAGATGTGAACTTTACAAAAGACGGAACCCAGCTTGCCGCGACAGATCCACACCTGAATATGGAAGTGAGCGGCATGACCTATGAAGACTATGTATCTGGATTTATTTTGATCTTTGGAGTAGCGCTTCTTATCGAGATCGTCGGGGTATTTCTGCTCATCGTTGCTGCGATAAGACACTCGCGGATTCGACATGCCGCTTCATCGCTTGGTGCGGACTGAAGGGTATTGATCCTACAGCTTCTGCGTGCGCTGCACGGCGCGGACGCCGTCTACCCGGCGCAGACCCAGGACCATGCGGTTCAGGTGGTGGAGGTCCTGGGCTTCGACGACAAAGTCGACGACGGCTTCGCCGTTCTCGGCCTGGCGCAGTTCAACGCCGCGGATGTTGGTGTTCTCGTCGGAGATGACGGCGGTCAACTCCTTCAACATGCCCGCGCGGTCGTCGCAGAAAACGGTGATCTTGACCGGATAACGCTGCGGCTGGCCGGCGGACTGGTCGCCGACGCGAGACCACTCGACGTTGATGCGGCGGTCGCTCTCGTAGAGCAGGTTCTGCACATTGGGGCAACTGCGGGCATGCACGGCCACGCCCTTGCCGCGGGTGACGTAGCCGACGATCTCTTCGCCGCGAATGGGGTTGCAACATCGCGCCCGATAGACGAGCAGGTCGTTCTGCCCCTCCACTTGCAGCGAGTCGGAGCCGGAAAGGTGCAGCTTGCGCACCGCATCGGACATGGCCGACTCGCCGCCGCCGCCCGGCCTTATTTCGGGGCTGGCCTCGGCATCGCCCTGGTTGGCATACCCCGGCGCGAGTTTGTTCAGCACCTGATGGGCGGAGTGCTTGCCCTGGCCGAGGGCGGCCAGCAGATCGGCGGCCGTGGCCACGCCGTACTCGTTGGCAATGCGGCCTAGGTCGTGGTCGTCGATCTGGCTCATCGGCACCTTGAATTTTTTGGCCTCGCGCTCCAGCAGCTTGCGCCCGATCTCCACCGCCCGGCGGCGCTGGTCTTCATTCAGCCAGTGCTTGATCTTGTTGCGGGCGCGGGGACTCTTGACGAAGGTGAGCCAATCGCGGCTCGGCTTGTGATCCTTCTGAGTAACGATTTCGACGATGTCGCCGGTGCGCAGCTTGGTGCGCAACGGCACCATGCGCCCGTTTACCTTGGCCCCCACGCAGGTGTGGCCAACCTCAGTATGGATGGTGTAGGCAAAATCGACCGGCGTAGCGTCCGCCGGAACCACCACCACCTTCCCCTTGGGCGAAAAGGTGTAGACCTCGTCCGGATACAGGTCCATCTTCAGGCTGGAGAGGAATTCGTTGGGGTCGGTCATCTCCTTCTGCCACTCGACCAGTTGGCGAATCCAGTTCAGCCGTTCCTCGTCGCGGGCATTGATCGCGGCTCCGCCGGCCTTGTATTTCCAGTGGGCGGCGATCCCTTCCTCGGCGATGCGGTGCATCTCCTCGGTGCGGATTTGCACCTCGAACTGGTGGCCGCTGGGGCTCATCACCGTGGTGTGCAGCGACTGGTAGCGGTTGGCGCGGGGCATGGCGATAAAGTCCTTGATGCGCCCCGGCACCGGCCGCCACAGGGTGTGAACGAGACCGAAGACGGCGTAGCAGGAGGCCACGTCCTGCGTGATGACGCGGATGGCCAGCAGATCGTAGACCTGGTCGAAGTTGACCTTGGAGCGCTGCTGCTTCTGGTAGATCGAGTAGCTGCGCTTGATGCGCCATTCCACCCGG